>JBOHYV010000225.1:0-4714 GCA_050738135.1 Rhodanobacteraceae bacterium
CGTAGGCGTCGCCAAAAAAGGCACGCCAGTTGGAAAAACAGTTGTCCATGGGATCACGCACGAGATGGAGGATTTTCGCCGAGGGGAGCGCGGCGTGGATCAGACCCGCCATTTCCCAGTTGGCGGGCTGCTTGTCGATGAAACGAGGCTTGTCGTGCGCGCGCCATTGAGTCTGGGCAAGATAGCGTTGCCCAAGTTGCCGGCAATCGATTGTCGCCAGACGCGCGAAATATTCGTCGCTGCGGGAATCGCGGGTGTCCGCCGTCCACTGCACCTGCGCACCAAAATCGGTCATCTCACCCGCCGACCGCACTTGCGAATGATTGCCCAGCATCCGGTCAAGCATCGTGGTGCCCGAGCGCGTGAGGCCGACCACGAAAATCGGCTGTGGGCCCGGGGCCGGTGCGGACGGAATCCGCGGATGCTGCGCGGTGCAAGCCGTGGCCAGCTTGTCCAGAAACACGGCTTGCCGATCCGCATCGAACGGATTGCGCGCACGCATTACCGCGTTGCCGGCTTCCAGCGAACGCCAGGCTTCCTCGTAGCGTCCGAGGTCTTCGAACTCCTTGTAACGCGCGAATTCCAGCGCGGCATGATCGCGCGAGCCCCTCGCCACCCGTGCCAGGCCCGCTTCGAGCTGCGCCAGGTGATTGGATGCCGGCGTTTGAACCTTGAGGGAAGACAACGTGGACGCCGCGCGACCGTGCTCGGGCATTGCCCCGAGACAGGCATCCAGCGCCGCTTCGGCCTCGGCCATGCGGCCGTGAAAATACAGCTGGCCCCCATGGTGGAATGCGGTCTCGGGGTCGGTCGCGCCCGCCGCGATGGCACGTTCGACGAATGCCAGCGATTCGGCATGCTGGTTGAGCCGCTGGGTGAAGTCCGCCATCCGCAGCAACAACACTGGCGTCGTCAGCTGTGCCAGTGCCGGCCGCGCGAGGCAAGCTCGCGCAGCCACCACCTCGCCTGCCTGCAGCAGGGCATCGACGGTGTCGCACAACAGCTCAGGATCTTCCGGCGCCACTCGAGATGCCTCGATCGCTTCATGCGAGGCATCGCGGATCCGACTCCCGTGCCACGCGATCCGCGACGCGAGCAGACGGGTGCGCACATCGTCCGGATCCTGCGTGCGCATGGTCTCGAGCTGGGCTTGCGCCGGCCCCGGCTCCCTGCGCGCCAGGTAGCCTTTCGCGCGTTGCCAGCGCTGGTCGAGGGAACGACTCACCGCGGCGACTTCATCACAGCAGCGCGATTTCGGCAATCGCGTCGAAACGCGCCTTGATCCGCGCCAGCAGGGCAATGCGATTGGCGCGCAACGCCGGGTCTTCGACCATCACCATGACGTCCGCGAAGAATGCGTCGATCGGTGCTTGCAATGCGGCCAGCCTGTCGAGCGCGCCGATGTAATCGCGCTGCGTCGAATCGGCATCGAGATGCACGGCGTTGTCGGCTTCGGCAGCATGCAGAGCCTCGGCCAACGCGCGTTCGGCGGGCTCGCGCAGAAGCGAAGCGTCGATCGGGCGGGTCGCCGCGATGACTTCGTCGATGCCGCCCTTGCGCAGAATGTTGGCCACCCGCTTGTTGGCAGCTGCAAGCTTCCCGGCCTCGGGTTGTTGCACGAAAGCCGCGACGGCATGCAGGCGACGGTCGAAGTCGATCAGGCTGGCCGGATGTACCGCGGCCACGGCATCGAATTGCTGCGGCGTGATGCCCTTGTCGGCGTAGTAACCGCGCAAGCGGTCGAGGATGAAGTCTTGCAATTCGGCGCGCAACGCAGCACGCCGCGATGCCTTGCTCCCCTCGCCCTCCGGGAGAGCGGCTGGGGGTGAGGGTTCGAAACTTGCGCGAGACCCCGGACCCCCACCCGGCGCTTCGCGCCACCCTCTCCCGGAGGGAGAGGGGACAGAGCCCGCCTTTCCGGAGGGAGCGGGGAGCAACGCGGCGTCGGGAATTTGCGCCAGGGCTTCCTTCAACAATATCGCCAGATCAAGCTCGAGCGCGCCCTCGATCAGCGTACGAGCAACGCCCAACGCAGCGCGTCGCAACGCGAACGGATCCTTGTTGCCGGTGGGCTTGAGTCCCACGGCGAAAATGCCGGCCAGCGTATCCAGCTTGTCGGCCAGCGACAAGCACTGCGCCAGCACGCTCTCGGCAATGCCATCGTCGGCGTGGCGCGGACGATAGAACTCGTCCAGGGCGCGCGCGACCTCATCGGCTTCTCCTTGTGCCGTGGCGTAATGGCGGCCCATCACGCCCTGGAGTTCCGGGAACTCTCCGACCATTCGGGTCATGAGGTCGCAGCGCGACAGTCCGGCGGCGTGCGCGGCCATGGCCGCATCGACCTCGATGCCTTGCGCGAACAGACGTTCGGCGATTGCGCTTGCGAGCTCGGCCACCCGCACGGTCTTGTCCCACAGGCTGCCCAGCGCGCGCTGCCAGATCACATCGCGCAAGTCCCGTTGATGCGAAGCCAAGGGCGTTTTCAGATCTTCGTCGAAAAAATATTTCGCGTCGGCGAAGCGCGGGCGGATCACGCGTTCGTAGCCATGGCGGATTTGCGCCGGGTCCTTCGATTCAACATTGGCGATGCCGATGAAATGCTCGGTGAGGTTTAGATTTGCGTCCAGAACAGGGAAGAATTTTTGATTCGCTTGCATCGTCTCGATCAGGGCATCTCGCGGCACCGTCAAGAACGCCTTATCGAAAGCGCACGCAATGGCGACCGGCCACTCGACAAGATTCCGAACCGCAATGAGGTTGTCGGCATCAATGTGCACCGAGAGGTCAGCCTTGGAGGTTTGGCTTCTCAATTTTCCGACAGCATTCGCCAGCTCATCGACAAGCTTCTTTTCTCGCTCAGAGGGATCGGCCAATACTTTTGCCGCGCGCAACGCTTCCAGGTAACTGTCCGCATCGACAAGATGCACCGGCGCAGGATGCATGAAGCGGTGCCCGCGTGATTGGCGACCGCTTTTCACACCAAACAGTTCGCCTTCGATCACCTGGCTGCCCAGCAACATCACCAGCCAGTGCACCGGGCGCACGAACGCGAAATCATGATCGCCCCAGCGCATCGGCTTCGCGATCGGCAGCGCCGTGGCGGCTTCGCGCGCTATTTCCGGCACCAGTTCCGACGTGCTGCGCCCCGGCGCGATCCTGCGATGCACGAAACGTTCGCCCTTGGCGTCGGTCATCCGATCGAGTTGTTTCCAATCGACGCCAAGCTTGCCCGCGAAACCCTGCAACGCTTTGGTGGGCAAACCGTCGGCATCCAGCGCGATGGTCGCGTAGGGCCCGAGGGCCTCCGTGTGTTGCTCGGGCTGGGCGAGCGCGACCGCCGGCACCAGCACCGCCAGGCGCCGCGGGGTCGCGAAGACACGCGCGTGTTCGACGTCGGCCGCAACGCCGCGCTTCGACAAGCCTTCGCACACACCCTGGGCGAACGCCTGCGCCAGATCATCCACGGCGTGGATGGGGAGCTCTTCTACTCCGATCTCGATCAACAGTGACTTGGGGTCTCTCATGGGCGGCAAAATTCCATGGCTTCTCCCTTCTCCTTTCGGCCACCGCCGCGATCCATGGCGAAGGATTCCGTGGTGGCGTGCGGCGCCGGGTGAGGGTCCGGAGCGTGCTGGATCACGCACGTTTTCATCATCAGCTTGCGCAAGATTCGTACCCTCACTGGCCCTCTCCCGGAGGGAGCGCGGTTTCAGTTTGTTCGCGCGGCGCCACCCACGCCTCGGCGACAGCATGGGCGAGTGCGCGCACGCGCAGGATGTAGCGCTGGCGTTCGGTCACCGAAATCGCACGCCGTGCATCCAGCAGGTTGAACGCATGGCTGGCCTTCATCACCTGTTCGTATGCCGGCAGCGGCAGGTTCAGCGCGACCAGCTTGTTGGCTTCGGCTTCGCAGGCGTCGAAGCGGTGGAACAATTCCTTCGTGTCCGCGTGTTCGAAGTTGTAGGCGCTTTGCTCCACTTCATTGCGACGGAACACATCACCGTAAGTGACCACACCGTGCGGCGCCGTGGTCCAGACGAGGTCGAATACGCTGTCCACGTTCTGGAGGTACATCGCGAGACGCTCGAGACCGTAGGTGATCTCGGCGGTCACGGGTTTGCATTCGAGACCCCCGGCCTGCTGGAAATAGGTGAACTGGGTGACCTCCATGCCGTTCAACCAGACTTCCCAGCCCAAGCCCCACGCACCCAGCGTGGGCGATTCCCAGTTGTCCTCGACCAGCCGCAAGTCATGCACCAGCGGGTCGATGCCGAGTTCGCGCAGGGAACCCAGGTAGCGCTCCAGCACGTCGTCGGGATTTGGCTTCAGGACGACCTGATATTGGTAATACTGCTGCAGGCGATTCGGGTTCTCGCCATAGCGACCGTCGGTCGGACGCCGGCACGGTTGCACATAGGCCGCGGCCCAGGGGTCGGGGCCGAGCGCACGCAGGAAGGTCGCCGGGTGGAACGTGCCCGCGCCGACTTCCAGATCCAGCGGTTGCAACAGTACGCAGCCGCGCTCGGCCCAATAGCGATTCAGGGTCTGGATGATTTCCTGGAACGTGGGAGCTGGCATCGGCTCACAGGTGCGCGGCGCAAAGCGCGTTAGTATAGCCGCGAGGCCCGCGCCCGCTCGCGGATCGAAGCGATTTTCGATCGCGACGGGAATGGGTTTTCCGTTCGCGCCAAGCGTGGAGAACGGAGTCGAGGCG
>JBOHYV010000226.1:0-4706 GCA_050738135.1 Rhodanobacteraceae bacterium
GGCAACGCAATCCCGGGCTGCTCGTCATTGCGCCGGTACAGCACAGCGACGTGTCCGATCGCCTGCACGGTTTCGGCGCGGCTCGACCCGGCCAACTTCGCAAGTTCGGCTGCGCGCGCGGCGCGGTCGCTGCCCGCCAACCTGACCTTGATCAGCTCATGGTCGGCCAGTGCCTGTTCCAGCTCCTTCAGCACGCCCGCGCTCACGCCGCTGCCGCCGAGCAGCAGCACCGGCTTCAGCCGGTGGGCAAGGCCGCGCAAATAGCGCGTCTGGGCGGGGTTCAGGGCCATGTGTTCAGCGCACGCGCAGGTTCGAAACGCCGATCAGGTTATCATGTATGGAATCACCATCAGGCCGAAACGGACGCTGAATCCGCGATCCACGGTCAGAGGGCTCAATGGCAAGATCCCGAAGCAGTTCGCGCTGGTTGAAGGAACATTTCGGCGACGAATACGTCAAGCGCGCGCAGGCGCAGGGCTTTCGTTCGCGCGCGGCCTTCAAGCTGGACGAACTGCTGGAGCGTGACCGGTTGCTGAAGCCCGGCATGGCCGTGGTGGATCTGGGCGCAGCGCCGGGTGGGTGGTCGCAGCTGGTGCGGCAACGGCTTGGCGATTCGGGAAAGATCGTCGCGCTGGATATCCTGCCGATGCAGGGGATCGGCGGAGTGGAATTCATCCAGGGTGATTTCCGTGACGAGACCGTGTTCCAGGCCCTGAGGGACAGGCTTCAGGGCACTCCGGTGGATCTTGTGCTGTGCGACATGGCGCCCAATATCAGTGGTATCGAGGCATCGGATCAGGCACGTGCGATGCATTTGGTGGAACTTGCGACGGATTTTGCGTACAAGTGTTTGAGGCCCGGAGGGTCATTGCTGGTGAAATTGTTTCAGGGCCGAGGCTTCGACGAATACCTGCGCGACTTGCGCGGGGGCTTTGCGCGGGTGACACTGCGCAAGCCCAAGGCATCGCGTGCGCGTTCGAGCGAGGTGTATGCCCTGGCGACCGGATGGAAGGACGCGGCATGAATCACCTGAACGCGCGTTTCGTTGAAGTCATTTGTGAGAGGTCCGCGCGCTCGCGTTTCGGTGGCGAGGAAAGCAATACACCATGAAACCCCCGATGAACGACTTGACCAAGAACATCCTGCTCTGGCTGGTGGTGCTGGTGATCGTGATCCTGGCATGGCAAAGCCTGAGTCCGCGCCTCGGCGGCAGCGAGCAGCAGATGTCGTATTCGGAATTCGTGCAGCAGGTGAAGAACGACAACGTCGCTTCGATCACCATCAGCGCGGACATGCCGCCGGTGATCACCGGCAAGCTGAAGGATGGCAGCTCGCTGCACACCGTGCTGCCTGCGGTGGGTGACAATGCACTGTTGCCACTGCTGGAATCGCACCGGGTCAAGACCACCCAGAAGCCGGGCGACAACGGCTTTTCGTTGATGCGGCTGATCATCGACTGGCTGCCGTTCATCGTGGTGTTCGGCCTGCTGTTCTACATCTTCCGCCAGATGCAATCGGGCGCGGGCGGGCGCGGCGCCATGAGCTTCGGCCGCTCGCGCGCCAAGCTGCAGGGCGAGGACCAGGTCAAGGTCACCTTCAACGACGTGGCCGGATGCGAGGAAGCCAAGGAAGAGGTTTCCGAACTGGTCGACTTCCTGCGCGATCCATCCAAGTTCACCAAGCTGGGCGGCAAGATCCCGCGCGGCGTGCTGATGGTGGGTTCGCCCGGCACCGGCAAGACGCTGCTGGCGAGAGCCATCGCCGGTGAGGCCAAGGTGCCGTTCTTCTCGATTTCCGGTTCCGACTTCGTCGAAATGTTCGTCGGCGTCGGTGCCGCACGCGTGCGCGACATGTTCGAGCAGGCCAAGAAGCACGCGCCGTGCATCATCTTCATCGACGAGATCGACGCGGTCGGCCGCCATCGCGGCGCGGGCCTCGGCGGCGGTCATGACGAACGCGAGCAGACGCTGAACCAGTTGCTGGTCGAGATGGACGGTTTCGAGGGCAGCGAGGGCGTGATCGTGATCGCGGCGACCAACCGCCCCGACGTGCTCGATCCGGCGCTGCTGCGTCCCGGCCGTTTCGACCGCCAGGTGGTGGTGCCGCTGCCCGACCTGAAGGGTCGCGAGCAGATCCTGAAGGTGCACATGCGCAAGGTGCCGGTTGGTGCCGACGTCGAGCCGCTGACCATCGCGCGCGGCACACCCGGTTTTTCCGGCGCGGACCTTGCCAACCTCGTCAACGAGGCCGCGCTGTTCGCGGCGCGCGAGAACGCGCGCGACGTGAAGATGGATTACTTCGAGCGTGCCAAGGACAAGATCATGATGGGCGCCGAGCGGCGCTCCATGATCATGAGCGAGGAGGAGAAGAAACTCACCGCATACCACGAGTCGGGCCATGCGATCGTCGGCCTGTCCGTGCCCGACCACGACCCGGTGCACAAGGTGACGATCATCCCGCGCGGTCGGGCGCTCGGCGTCACCATGTTCCTGCCCGAGCAGGACCGCTACAGCCACAGCAAGTTGTCGCTGGAAAGCAAGTTGGCGAGTCTGTTCGGCGGGCGCGTTGCCGAGGAACTGATCTTCGGCAGCGAAAAGGTCACCACCGGCGCCTCCAACGACATCCAGCGCGCCACGCAGCTGGCGCGCGACATGGTCACCAAGTACGGGCTGTCATCCGCACTGGGGCCCATGACCTATTCGGAGGAAGAGGACGAGGTGTTCCTCGGCCGCTCGGTGACGCAGCACAAGAACGTGTCGGACGAGACCGCGCGCAAGATCGACATCGCGACCCGCGAGGTGATCGACACCGCATACAACAAGGCGCGCCGGGTCCTCACGGACGACATCGAGAAGCTGCACACGATGGCCGCGGCGCTGCTGCAATACGAGACGATTGGTCGCGAGCAGATCGCTGCGATCATGGAGGGCCGTGAGCCCGGACCTCCCAAGGACTGGCACCCGCGCGGCGACAGCAACACCGGTGGAGGCGGCAAACCGGCAGTTGCGCCCGGAGTTGCGCCAGCGCCGCCTTCCAGCCATCCGGCGGGGCAGCACTAGGCGTCTCCCAAGGCTTGCTCTCGCGCCGCAGCGCCCCATGTGGTCCCGCCTGCGGCGCCGGGATCGGCAGCCTTGGCGATCCGGTCGGCGTGACGCGATCGGTCAGCGCTCGCGGCGGTTGTTCGAAGACTCCCGCTTCGTCGTCGACCCGTCGCCGACAACCCCGACAGGGTTCGTCGACAATGAGTAGGGCAGCCTCGCATCGACACCATGGAGGTGTCGGCACGTCGGTCATATTCTCGATTGTGTAGCCGGCATCAAAGCGGGATCGTCCGCGCATCTTCCGACCTTGGGTCGGCCCCCTTGGGATCGAGGCTTTTATCCGGTGTCCCTGGGGCGACCCGCCAATCGACCGCGGCCCGCGCTTGCAACCGGACGGGAGAACATGGAAACTCCGCGGTCGGACGCCGGTGTGTTGCCGGTAAGAGCGTCGCATATCGTGGCGGATCGTCGGTCCTTCTTCTCGGAGTTCAGGCAGCGCAAGATGCTGCGCGTGGCGGTGCCGTACATCGCTGCGGCTTGGGCATTGTCGCAAGGCATCTCGCAACTGACGCCGGCGCTGGACCTTCCGGACTGGGCGACGCGTGCGTTCCTGATCACCTGCGCGATCGGTTTCCCGATTGTGCTGGGGGTGGTATGGAATTTCGAGAGCATCCTGCGCGAAATCCGCGAGATTGTCGGCGCCGGGCAGCCCCCGGTCGGGGAGATCGCAGCGGTGTCTGCGCCCTCCGTGACAAGCGCGGAAACATCCCCCGAAATTCCGCACAAGTCCATCGCGGTGCTGCCGTTCGTTGATCTGTCGCCGGCCCATGACCAGGAGTATTTTTCCGACGGCATCGCCGAGGAGATCCTCAACGCGCTGGTCAAACTCAAGGGACTGAAGGTCCCGGGACGCACTTCGTCGTTCTTGTTCAAGGGCAGGAACGAGGACATCCGCGGCATCGGCAGGACGCTGGCGGTCGCGCACGTGCTGGAGGGATCGGTGCGCAAGCACGGCGATCGTGTTCGGATCACCGCGCAGTTGATCCAGACCTGCGACGGCTACCACCTGTGGTCGGACAATTTCGACGGCGACCTGTCCGACGTGTTCGACCTGCAGGAACGCATCGCTCGCGCGATCGCGCGCGAGCTGGGCGTCCTGCTTTACGGCGAGCAACGACTGGTGCCGGTGGCGACCACCGATCCGGAAGCCTACCGGCTGTATTTGCAGGCCAGCGACATCCACAACCGGCGCGACATGGTACACATGGCGCAGGCGATCGAGCTGTTGCGGCAAGCGGTCGCGCGCGATCCCGGGTTCGCGCGCGCACACGCGCGGCTGGCCACGGCGTATGCAATACAGCCGAACTATTCGCCGGAAGTGGCGGACACGGCGCTTGCGAACGTCACGGTGTCGGCGGAACGCGCCACTGCCCTTGATCCGACGCTGGGCGAACCCTACTCGGCGATGGCGCTGGTGTTGACCAGTGCCGTGCTCCGATACATCGAAAGCCGCGAGGCCATGGAGAAGGCGCTGCGAGTGCAGCCGGAAGACACCGCGGTCCGATACTGGGCCGGGTCGCCATCAATGTTGCTTGGCTACGTGGACTGGGGATGTGCGCATCTCGATCACCTGCTGGAAATCGACCCGTTGTATCCGGCCGCGAT
>JBOHYV010000227.1:0-4691 GCA_050738135.1 Rhodanobacteraceae bacterium
GGATTGCCGCGGCGGCAGGTGGCGTGGTCCTGGTCGATCGTGACGCGCTCGGGGAAGCCGGTGGTTTCGCTGCGTGGCGCGGGGCGATCATCGACGATTGCACGCTGGCGGCGCGCGTCAACCGCGCAGGTTATCGCTGCTGGATCGGGCTGACCCGCGGCGCGACCAGCTTGCGCCGCGCGGATTTCGGTGACATCGCGCACATGATCGCGCGCACCGCATTCGTGCAGTTGCGCGAATCGATATGGCTGACCCTGGCAGCGTCGGTGCTGTTGATCGTGGCGTTCTGGATTCCCGTGCTCACCCTGGCGATCGGTCCCGGTCGTGCTGCGCACGCCGTCGGTCTGGTGGCATTTCTCGCGATGCTCGCGTGTTATCTGCCCACACTGATGTTCTACCGCTGCAATCCATTGGCCGCATTGCTGCTGCCGCTCGCCGCGACCTTTTTCCTCGCGGCCACGTGGTACTCGGCATGGCGTGCCACGCTTGGGACCCGCTCGGTATGGAAAGGCCGGCGTTACCAGCGCCGGTCCGGGGCCTGAATGCAGCGGCGCGCCACGCCAGCCACGCAATCCCTGCGGATACAGAAATGGCTGCCCGACGCGAAACTCGACGCGCATCCGTTCTGGAGCTGGCTGCTGGAACTGGGGTTTGATGGATGGATTCATGCAGCGTACGACCGCGTGATCCTGGCGCCCGATGATTTCCATGTCGCGCCAGGCAGCTTGATCGCCTCCAATCACCAGCGCGACGTGGACGGTCCGATGCTGGGCACGATACTGGTGCGACGGCGCGGCCTGCGTTTCCTCGGAACATTGCCGTTCTACGCAACGCGTGAAGATCTTTTCCGCCCGGGCATCCTGGCGCGCCTGACCGTGCACTGGCCACGCTCGTTGTCCACATTGCTCGGGCGCATCTCGCTGGCGTGGTTCTTTCCGCTGGGTCGCACCGAGCCGATCCGGCGCGTGCGTGAATTCACCCTGGGCGAAACCCTGCACGCCTTGTGCGCCGAGGGTCTGGGCAATGCAGATTGCGCCGGGCTGCTCAATGCGCGCGGCCGGCGCGAAACCGGACTCGGCCCCGGCGTCGCGACGGTGCGTGCGGCATCCACTTGTCGCGATCTGCCTCTGGAAACCTGGTGGGGCTTGCGGCGGCTCACGCTGCCTGCGCTCGAAAAACTCGCGCCGGCATTCCGCGCCACGATCGATGCGCAACTCGCTCATTTCGCGCAACGACTGGATCACGGGCGCTGCGTGTATTTTTCCCCGGAGGGCACCATTTCCATGACCGGCCGGTTCGGTCGCGTGCGCGCGGGCTGCTTCCGGCTTGCCCGGATGAGCAGATCGGCGCCGTGGGTGCAGCCGATGGCGCTGAGTTACGACACCCTCGCGCCGGGCCGGTCGCGCGTGCTGGTGAGGATCGGGCGGCGCTTTCGTGCCGACCTCGCGCTCGACCGGGGCGCGTTCGACAGCGCCTTGCGCCGGGCGATCCTTTCGCTGGTGACCATCACGCCCAGCCACCTGCTGGCGCGCTTCCTGCTGCACGGGCCGCAAACCTTCAACGCGCTCGATCTGGCCGGCTGGTTTTCGCGCGGCCGTTCGACACTGCTGGCACGCGGCATGGCGCTGGACCCGCTGTTCGCCCGCGTCACCGCCGAAGCACTCGCCGCGCGGCGACTGCGTTGGCTCGAGCGCAAGCAACTCGTCACACGCGCAGGCGAGGCCTTCCACAACGCTTGTCCGCGCGACGCGAAACCGGGCTGGCGCAACCTTGCCGGCATTGTGCGCTATCTTGACAACAACCTCACCGACTTGCTGCCCGACGCCGAGCGGGTGTTGCCATGCTGAAAGCGTTGTCGCGCGTGCGCGGTCTCTTGAAACCACAGGTCATTCTGCCAGTGCTGCTTGCGGCGGCGCTGCTGGTGTTTGCGTTCAAGCTGGGCAATCTGCACCAGGTGATTGCGAGGCTGGACAGCCTGTCACTGGCGGTGCTGGGCGTCGCGCTGGCATCGGCAGCCTGCTATCTCGGTTGCAAAGCCTTGCAACTGAAATTGATGCTGACCCGCATCGGCGTGCCCATTCCCGCCCGGCCGTTCTGGCTGGCTTTCGCGGTGGGCGAACTGACCGTGACACTCCCGCTCGGACTGTTTTCGCAAAACTGGGTCATGTCGGCTTCACGGCGCATCGACGTTGGACGCAGCGCGGCCGCGACCGTGATGATGCTGCTGGCCGAAATCGCCGCGGTGTTCCTGTTTCTCGCGGTGGTCGGCATACCCGGATGGGGCCAGCTTCGACTGGCCGCGATCGGCGCGCTGGCGTTCTTCGCCACGCTGGTGACCGGATTGCTGCTGTTCGAACACAAGGCGCGTCAATTGGTCTCGGGCATCCAGCACGCACGGGCCAAGCACGTCGCCAACGCCGGCCTGGAACTGCTGAGCGGCTTGCGACGCCTGTCCACGGCGCCGATACTGACGATCAGCCTGATCATGGCGGCGATCTACCTAGGCGCCCTGACCGTCGCGTTCTGGTTTGTCGGTCGTGGCATGGCCGTGCATGACCTGGATTACCTCACGGCGGCGAGGATCTACCTGTTCGCATTGGCGGTGATTCTGGTCGGCGGCGGCCTGTTCAGCCAGATCGGCACGGTGGACGTGCTGGGCATGATGGCTGCGCGCGCGTGCGGCATCAACTACACCGATGGTCTGGCAATGATGCTGGGCTTCCGGATCGTGTGGACCGGCGCAGTCTGGCTGCTGTGCCTGCCGATCGTGGCCACGACGTGGCGGGTGATTCCCCGCCACGGCCGGCCATCAGGCAATGGCGGCGAGGAACCTTCCGATTGACGCGCGGGTGTCCATGCGCGGGATGCCGCGCGCCGCGCGTGCGCGCTCCAGATCAGGCGCCATGTCGAGGTGCTTCTGCTGCACCGACCAGACGTGCCCCTTGTCGCGGTGGAAGCGTGCGAGGTATTCCTGTTCGCTCTGGCCGGGTGTCGCCACGAACAGCGCCTTGCGACCGAGCTCGGCAAGTTCCATCAGGGTGGTGTAGCCCGAGCGCGTCATCACCAGCTTCGCGCGATTGAGCATTTCGGCCTGACGTTGTCGATCCAGGTATCCGTACACCGTCGCACCGGCGATTTCGCGGCAGCTGGCGCCATTGCCCGGTTGGCCCAGCGTCACCACCACGCGGCCCGACAGTTTCGGCAGGGATTCGAGCACCAGTTGCTCCAGCAGTCCACGCTGGGGCTCGATGCCGGACACGGAGAAAAACACGTCGATATCCTGTTCCACGTCCATGCGCTTGACGCTGGACAGCGGCCCGACATGGACCAGCCGTCCGTCGCCCCAATCGAAATCGGGATCGTGACCCAGCCAGCCCGACAGGCCGCCGTTCTCCTCGACATCCGGTATCAGGATCTTGGTGAAGCCTTTCAACAGGTCGCGCTGACCCCATTCGGTGAAGCGTTCGGTGATGCGGCTGAAGAACGGTACTACCTGGTGGATCGAATGGAAGATGCAATAGCTCGGCACGGCTTGCGACGACACGCCGAAACGGCTGTCGGAAATCACGCAATCGAGGTGTCGTTCGGCGACCAGTTTTTCGGCCATCCGGTGCTCGCGCCGGTAGCCTGCCAGCACCCACGGCATCGAAGCGGTCATGCGCAGATAAAACACGGCGGGATACTTGCTGAACGGCGCCGGTGTATCGCGGAACGGAAAATATTCGCAGGCATCGCCCAGCTCCGACTGCAACAGGCGCATGCCCGGCCCCGGCTGCATCATGATGATCACGTGGTCACCACGCTCGATCAGTGCGCGGATCGGTCCCAGGCTGCGTGTCGCGTGTCCCAGACCCCAGTGATACACCCCGTACAGGATTCGTCGCCCCATCAGACTTCCTTTGCGCGTCTTGCGCTTCGCGATGCGCGCATGCTGGCATGAAATGCGTCAATGCGGCGCGAAAACGCAGGGCCTCATCGGCGGGCCGGTCAGCCGGCCTGATGCATCCGTGAAACCTGCGCCTTACGCAAGCGACTGGCGACCCCGGCCCGATTCGAACGGGCGACCTTCCCCTTAGGAGGGGGACGCTCTATCCAGCTGAGCTACGGGGCCAGATTGTGGATTCCCGGACGAGCTTGCCATGGCGCGGCCACCCGTTCGCCATTCATGGCTCACCGGATTCGCTTGCGCAACCACCAGCTGGGCTACGCGGCCGAGCGACCCATGGTAGCGGGCACGACCCGGATCACACCCCGGTCACTGCGACGCGCCATCGGTACGCCCCAGGGCCGCCGCCACCACGCTCGACAGGGAATCGACCCGGAAAGGCTTCTGCAACACGCGAAACACCGCTTGCTTCAAGGTCGCCGGCAGATCGGGGGCATAGCCGGTCATCAGGATCAGTTTCATGTGCGGGCGCAAGGCCTTGCCAGCCTCGGCAAGCTGGTAACCATCCAGGCCCGGCAACCGGATATCGCTGAGCAACACGTCGATGGTCGCATCCGATTGCAGCGCCTTCAGGCCGGCGTCGCCGTCGCCCGCAGCGAGCACCTCGTAGCCCGCGTCCTGCAGGCTTTCCGTGGCGACTTCACGCAGGAATTCTTCGTCTTCCACCAGCAGGATGTACGTCGGTTCGCGATTGGTGGCAGCCATCATGCGACCTCAATGGAAACCGGTTTGACTTCGCGCGGCA
>JBOHYV010000228.1:0-4660 GCA_050738135.1 Rhodanobacteraceae bacterium
CTCCCGGAGGGAGAAGGAAGGAAGGTGCGCCGACCAAAAAGTCGGCGACCGTTTCGATGGGCTTCTGCGTCGCCGACAGACCGATGCGCGTACAGCGTCGTCCGCACAAGGCATCCAGCCGCTCCAGTGAAAGCGCGAGGTGGCTGCCGCGCTTGTTCGACACCAGCGCATGGATTTCATCCACGATCACCGTGCGCGTGGTTTGCAGCATCCGTCGACCGGACTCCGAGCCGAGCAGGATGTACAGCGATTCGGGCGTCGTGACCACGATGTGCGGTGGGCGCTTGCGCATCGCGTTGCGTTCGGCCTGCGGCGTGTCGCCGGTGCGGACCGCGGTACGGATTGCGACGTCGGGCAGGCCGTCGCATTCGAGCCGTGCGCGGATGCCCTCGATCGGCAATTCCAGGTTGATGCGCACGTCATTGGACAGCGCCTTCAGCGGCGACACGTACACGACGGCAGTTTCGTCGGCGAGCGTGCCTGCAACGCCTTGCCGCACCAATTCGTCGATTGCGGCCAGGAATGCGGCCAGGGTTTTCCCGGAGCCCGTCGGTGCCGCGATCAGCACGTTCTGGCCAGCGCGGATCGCGGGCCACGCCTCGCGCTGCGCTTCGGTTGGCTGCGCGAAGGTGTGCTCGAACCAGGCGGAGACGGCAGGATGGAAGGTATGCATGGTGGGCGGGAAAAGGGACTGTGAATCTTGTCGTCATTTCGGGGCCATCGCCGGCATTGTCGACGATGGAACCCGGAATCCATTTTTATTCTTGCGTCCGTGCTGACGACCAAAATGGATTGACTCGCGCCTTCCATGGCACTCGCCCTGCGGGCCACAAGGCGTTCGCGTTTGCAGTCCTGCAAACGCAGTCGGATCGCCGCTGCGCAGCGTCCGGAAAGACGAACAATGCTGATCTGAGGCCGGTCAGCTTATTGGCTATCGGGTAAAGATTCTGCAATCGAAATGGGGTCGCCGGCCGCTTCGCGCAACCGGTCGGCCAAGCCGTTCCAGCGTTGCGTGCGCCGCGCGATGCCGGTGCGCAGGACGTCTGGCGTCGAATACAACGCAATTGCTGAACGGGCGCGGGTGACGCCGGTGTACAGGAGTTCGCGCGTCAGCACCGCGGAATCCGGCCCGGTCACCAGTGCCACGCGCTCGAATTCCGAACCCTGCGCCTTGTGCACGGTCAGCGCGAACGCGCCTTCGTGCGGCGGCAGCGCCGCGGTCGAAATCGCGCGCGGTGCGGCATCGGCGCCTTCGAACCAGACCTTCATGTCGCCATCGGCGTCGGGCCAGGCCACGCCGACGTCGCCGTTGAACAATCCGGGTTCCGCGCGATTGGCGGTGACGAGTACCAGGCGCCCGCGCCACCACGGCGCATCCGCGCGCACGCCGGCGCGGCGCTTCAGGCGCTGTTCGATCGCGCGATTCAGCGCAAGGTTGCCGGCCAGCCCATGCCGCAATGCGGTCAGTACACGGAATCGCCTGGCGCTTCGCAAGGCCGCGCCGGCGTCCGGCGCACCCGTTATTTCGAGATATGCCGCCAGCGCGTGTTCGACCGGTCGCCCGAGGTTTGCGACCAGCTGCATGTCGTCGTTGCCGGCCAGTTCGGCGAGTGCCGTGTCCGCATCCCCTGCGGCGATGGCGTTGGCGAGCCGACCGAGTGCGCCGTATTCGTCGAAGCGTCGGCTCTGCGTCAGGTGCGTGTGGCAATGCGACAGTGGAGCTTCGCACGCGGCTTCCACCAATGCACCCAGCACGTCGCCGGCTTCCACCGCCGACAACTGCCCGGGATCGCCGAGCAGGACCAGCATTGCGTCGTCGCGCACCGCCTCCGCGAGTTTCGCCATCAGCGGCAGGTCCACCATCGAGACTTCATCCACCACCACCACGTCGAACGGCAGCGGCGCATCGCGGTGGAACCGCGTACGCGTGCTGGCCGGCGACAGGCCGAGCAGCCGATGCAACGTCGAGGCGTCGCGCGGAATCATCGCTGCCACCGCATCGGGCAAGCCGAGCACCGGCAGTTGCGCGCGCACACTTTCGGCCAGTCTCGCCGCGGCCTTGCCGGTGGGCGCCGCCAGCGCGATGCGCAGCGTGTGCGATTTCGCATGCGCCCCGGAAGCAAGCGAAGCCAGCAAGCGCACCACGCTGTGGGTCTTGCCGGTGCCGGGGCCGCCGGTGACCAGCTTCAGGCTATCCGCGCGTGCCCGTGCAACGAGATTTCGCGCCAGCCGTTGCTCATAGCTGAAGTAGCGCGCCAGATACACGCGTCCCTGTGCATCCAGCAGCAGCGGCTTGGGCGGCAAGACATCGTCTGCACCGGGATCGGAAGCGTGATGCACCGCCGCGCTGGCCGCCAACGCTTCCTGCCACACGAGCGGGTCGGGCAGGACGGGGACTTCGCCGCGTCCGTCCAGATTGGCCAGCCACGCCTGCGCCGCATCCAGCCGCAACGCGCTGTGGCCCCCGTCCACAGCGCGGGCAGCCAGTGCCGCGGCCAGCGTCACCTCCGGCGCCGAATCGGGAAAGGCGCGTGCGATCCATTCGCCCAGGGCCGCATCCACGCGGCGCAACCAGCCTGCCCGTGCGAGCGCTTGCAGGTCGATCCTCATGCGGCAGCTTCCACATCGCCCTGGAACAGCGCATCCATCGCTTCGACCAGTTCGCGCGGCGGACGATCGCGATGCACGCCACTTTGAAAAATGCGAGCCACGGATGGCTCCCCGCGCATCAGGCGCGCTTCCGTACCATGCATCTGATGCGGCGAAGCCGGGTCCAGACCCGTGCCGGACTCGGGGTGCCGCGACAGGTCTTGGACGGACGTTTCCGGGGCCAAAACAATCCCGCGCACGAACAGGTAATACAGGTCGCCCATATGGGTCTCGTAGGCGTAGCCCGGCAGAACCCGGCGCAGCCAGCGGTGCAACGCCAGCACATACAACAGGTATTGCAGGTCGTAATCATGCGTGGCGATCGCTGCATGCAACGCGTCGGCGGTGTAGGCCGGAAGCAGGTTGGTCTTGTAATCGATCAAGTGGTAACGGCCGCCATGCTCGAATACCAGGTCCATCAGGCCGGTCAGCATGCCGTGCAGGCGCGTTGTGCCGACACCCGCGCGTTCACGCTGGTAACCATGCGCGTGCAGGAGCGCAAACAGCGCGTCCACGCTTGATGGCGCGAGGCGCAAGTGGAATTCCATCTCCGCCCGCCGTCGCGGCGCTTCGACGTCGCACAAACGCGCGCCGCATTCGAGTCGCACGTTCAGCGCGCCGCGCATGCACTCGCCGACCTGCGCCATCGCGCGTTCGATCGAAACCGTGCGGGGTTCCGGCAGGCCCTGCGCGCGCAGGCTGCGTACGACCAGGCTGCGCTGCGTTTCGGGAATTCCGTTGGCGTCGCGCCACGCCGCGAAATCCGCGTGCTCCAGCGCCGCGTGCACCGCGCTGCCGAACCGCGCGCCGGCCAGGGTGGGCCCGTTTTGCGCCTCGCCGGTCGGCGCGGCATCGCCGTGGCCGGGCCCGGGGTCGGCGACCTCGCCGCGAGCTTGCCCGCGAACCAGTCGCGAGAATGACCAGGTTTTCCAGTCGCGTTCGATGCTGCCTCGAAATTCCGCTGCGGCGGTGCACGTCGGACCTGCTTCCGGCTTCGACAAGCGCTCCGCACTCGCGGCAGGCAGCTGTGACACCGCAACCTGGCCATCGCCGCGCGCGACCAGTTCGGCAAGCGCCTGCTTGCAGGCGGCCTCATCGAAACCCAATGGTGCTTCGCGGCCGGCGGTGTGCAGCAGCCAGTGCAGCGCGGTGGCGTCGGCGTGTTTGATGAATCCCCACGGCATCACGCAGGCGGCGCGCGCGCGGGTGATGCCGACATAAAACTTGCGCACCTCTTCTGCAAGCGCTTCCCGCTGCGCGCCCGATCCAGTTTCCGCGGCGATGTCGTTGCCGAGTGCGACGCACGCGGAATCGCCATCGTGATACCAGGTGAGCGCCGGCCTCTTGCCGTTTTTGCCTGGCGCATGGCCGGAAGCCGCGCAGGGCAGCAGCACCACGCCGTATTCCAGCCCCTTGGCTGCGTGCACCGTGGCGATCTGCACCGCCTGCGCATCGGTGTCGAGGCGCAGGCGCACCGCGTCCGCATCGGTATCGCCGGCGCGTTCGCGCAGCGCCTGCGCGTACCGTTCGCACAAGTCGTCCATGCCGAAGCACGTGGCGAAGTCTTCCTGCAGCAGTTCGGCGAGTTGCAGGTAGTTGGCGACGCGGCGATCGCCGCCGGACATGGCGAGCAGGCGCGGAGCAGCGCGTGCGATCAGCCGGTGCAGCAACGGCAACGGACCGCGACGTGCCGCCCATGTGGCCCATTCCGCGGTTTCGGTCAGCAGTGGATCGAGTGCCGCACTGTCCGTGGAAGTGCGCGCGATCGCCGACGCATCGTCGCCGACCAGCAGCGAGGCACGCGCCGTGCGCGCGTGCGGCGCGTCGGCCGGATCACGCAACGCCTCCAGCAACAGGCGCAGATCGGCGGCTTCCTCGCTGGCATAGACGCTGGCGCGCAGGCACGAGGCCGCCGGCACGCCCGCGCGCGCCAATGCGCGCTGCATGGATGCCGCTTCGCGGTTGCTGTCGACCAGCACCGCGATATCGCGAGCGCACAACTCGCGCGTGC
>JBOHYV010000229.1:0-4660 GCA_050738135.1 Rhodanobacteraceae bacterium
GCGCGGCAGCCACCTCGCGCTTTCACTGGAGCGGCTGGATGCCTTGTGCGGACGACGCTGTACGCGCATCGGTCTGTCGGCGACGCAGAAGCCCATCGAAACGGTCGCCGACTTTTTGGTCGGCGCGCCTTCCTTCCTTCTCCCTCCGGGAGAAGGTGCCTCGCAGCTTGCACCTACAAGCTGTGAGGCGGATGAGGGTTCGGACTCGCGCGGAATCAACGGCAGGACCGAGCCCTCACCCCAGCGCCGCGCGCTCGGCGCTGCGCGCCGCCTCGCCCGAGGGGAAAGGGGCTCCACAGCAGCGTGCACCATCATCGACGCCGGCCACCAGCGCGCGCGCGACCTCGGCATCGAGCTCACCGCAGTGCCACTGCAACCGGTGATGAGCAACGACGCGTGGGGTTTGGTATACGACCGCCTCGCCGCATTGATCGAGCAGCACCGCACCACGCTGATCTTCGCCAACACCCGCCGCACCGTCGAGCGCGCGACACGCCACCTCGCCGAACGGCTCGGCCGGGACGCGGTGGCGACGCACCACGGCAGCCTGTCGAAGGAAAAGCGCCTGGACGCAGAACAACGCCTGAAATCCGGGCAACTGCGCGCACTGGTCGCGACGGCGTCGCTGGAACTCGGCATCGACATCGGTGACGTGGATCTGGTCTGCCAGCTTTCCTCGCCGCGCTCGATTGCCGCCTTCCTGCAACGCGCGGGCCGCGCGGGCCACGCGGTGGATGGCGTTTCCAAGGCGCGACTGTTCCCGACCTCACGCGATGACCTGGTCGAATGCGCGGCACTGCTTGACGCGGTGCGCCGCGGCGAACTCGATACGTTGCGGATTCCACCCGCACCGCTGGACGTGCTGGCGCAACAGGTCGTGGCGGAAGTCGCCTGCGGCGAGCGCGGCGAGGCCGAATTGTTCGAGATGTTTCAACGCGCACATCCGTACCGCACGCTCACCCGCGAAGCATTCACCGATGTCATCCGGATGCTGGCCGAGGGTTACAGCACGCGGCGCGGCACCCGGGCGGCCTATCTGCATCGCGACGCCGTGCATGGAAAACTGCGTGCACGGCGCGGCGCACGGATGACGTCGCTCACCTCGGGCGGCGCGATTCCCGACACCGCCGATTACGACGTGGTGCTGGAGCCGCAGTCGCTGCGCATCGGCAGCGTGCACGAGGACTTCGCGGTCGAGTCGATCGCGGGCGACATCTTCCAGCTCGGCAATCAGTCGTACCGCATCTTGCGCGTCGAACGCGGCCGCGTGCGCGTGGAGGATGCGCAAGGCGCGCCGCCATCGATTCCGTTCTGGTTGGGCGAAGCGCCCGGGCGCAGCGATGAATTGTCGGTGGCGGTGGCACGGTTGCGGGAAGAAATTGGGCGGCGACTCAACTTACCCTCTCCCTCCGGGAGAGGGTGCCCTGAAAGGGCGAGTGAGGGTTCGGCCGACGATGAACGCTCCACGGGTACCGATCCCTCATCCGGCGTTTCGCGCCACCTTCTCCCGGAGGGAGAAGGGACGGCCATCACGTGGCTCACCAACGAAGTTGGAATCGGCGAGGCCGCCGCGCGCCAACTGGTCGATTACCTTGCCGCCGCGCGTACCGAACTCGGCCTGCTGCCGACGCAATCGACCCTCGCGATGGAACGGTTCTTCGACGAGTCCGGCGGCATGCAGTTGATCATCCATTCGCCGTTCGGCAGCCGCCTGAACCGCGCGTGGGGGTTGGCCCTGCGCAAGCGCTTCTGCCGCAGCTTCAACTTCGAACTGCAAGCCGCCGCGACGGAAGATGCCATCGTGCTGTCGCTTTCGACCAGCCACAGTTTCCCGCTGGACGAAGTCGCGCGTTATCTGCACTCCAACTCGGTCCGCGATGTATTGACCCAGGCGCTGTTGGATGCACCGATGTTCGCGTTGCGCTTTCGCTGGAACGCCGGCGCCGCACTGGCGCTGCCGCGCTTCACGGGCGGCGCCAAGGTGCCGCCGCAGATCCAGCGCATGAAATCGGAAGATTTGCTGGCGACGGTTTTCCCCGACCAGGTCGCCTGTCTCGAAAACATCGTCGGCGAACGCAAGATCCCCGATCATCCGCTGGTCGCGCAGACGCTGCAGGATTGCCTGTACGACGCGATGGACCTGGACGGCCTGGTTGCACTGTTGCAGCGACTGGAAGCTGGCGAAGCAAAGATCGTGGCGCGCGATTTGACCGCGCCTTCACAACTTGCCGCCGAAGTGCTGGGTGCCCGGCCTTACGCGTTTCTCGACGGTGCGCCGCTGGAAGAACGTCGCACCCAGGCGGTGGCGTCGCGCGGCTTTGTCGACGCACGGAGTGCGGAAGACCTCGGCAAACTCGATCCCGATGCGATCGCCGCGGTGCGAGAGGAAGCCTGGCCGACACCACGCGATGCCGACGAAATGCACGAAGCGTTGCTGACGCTGGGCGCGGTCACGGAGGGCGAGGCGGCAAGCAACGTCGGGTGGAACGAGCGCTTGGACGAATTGGCACACGCGCATCGCGCAGCACGCTTGATGCCGCTGCTCCCTCTCCCCAAAACAGATTCATCGTTTGGGGGAGAGGGCTGGGGTGAGGGGGCAACATCCGATGCCGCCCGATCACAGGCTGATTCGCCCATGGATCGTGGTTGCGAGATCCTGTCGTTGCTTTCCGCCGAAAGCCCCGCCCCCTCACCCAACCCTCTCCCCCGCGAAAGCGCAGGGGAGAGGGCTTGCTTGTGGGTCGCCGCCGAAATGTTGCCGATGTGGTGCGCGATCCATCCTGTTGGCGGGTTGCAGCCCGCCATCGAAGCGCCGGCGCAGTTCAACGCGAAGGCATGGACGCGGGAAGACGCACTGGTCGAAATCCTGCGCGCACGGCTGGGCTGCACGGGTCCGATTCGCGCGAGCGAATTGGCGCACGCGTTCAGCGTCGGTGACAACGACATCGCGATCGCGCTGGCCATGCTGGAACGCGAAGGGACCGCGATGCGCGGCCATTTCACCTCTCGGGCTGCGATCGATCCGGCACCGGGATGCGCCGACGGATCGGCCGCCGCGCCAGTCGATCCGCCAGACGTGGCGCGGCTTGACCGCGACTGTCTGCGCGAGGCTCGCGGCTGGATACCCGATGCGTCGCTGCAAGAAGAATGGTGCGATCGCCATTTTCTGGCACGCATCCATCGCCGCACCCTGCAGCGCCTGCGGCGCGAAATCGAGCCGGTCGCGCCGCGCGATTTCATGCGCTTCCTGATCGACTGGCAGCACGTCGCGGCCGACACGCGCCTGCGCGGGCCCGACGCATTGGCCGCCGTGCTGGCGCAACTGGAAGGTTTCGAGGCGCCGGCCGGCGCCTGGGAATCGCAATTGCTGCCGGCGCGCGTTACGGGCTATGACATTGCCTGGCTGGATGCCTTGTGCGGGTCCGGGCGGATTGCCTGGACGCGGCTGCGCGCGTCCACGGGCGGCACCCACGCGTCAACGGTGCGTGCGTCGCCGATCGTGCTGCTGCCGCGCAAGCAGTTGCCGACATGGAATGCCGTCGCCGCCCAGGCGAACGCCGAACCGCCGTCGTTGTCATCACGTGCGCAGGCCGTCGTCGAATTCCTCGCGCAACGTGGCGCCTCGTTCTTCGGCGAAATCGCCGATGGGGCGCGTTTGCTGCAAGTGGAACTGGAAGACGCGCTGGGCGAGCTGGTCGGCACCGGCATGGTCGGCGCGGACAGCTTCGCCGGCTTGCGCGCGCTGCTGCAACCCGCCTCGAAACGCAAACGCCCGCGCCAGAGACACCTCGCGCGGCACCTGTTGAACGGTATCGAGGACGCGGGGCGCTGGAGCCTGATCCGGCATGCCGGATTTTCCCCTCTGGCCCCGGGAGAGGATGCCCGACCACGGCCGACGGGATCGGCCGTGAACGGCTTCCGCCGCCCCGACAAGCAAGCGCCAACGATGGCGCGAGTCGGGGCGGGTGGAGCTCCGGCCTCGCGCGATGTGGCCCGAAACGCGAACCCTCACCCCGGCGCTGCGCGCTCGGCGCTACGCGCCGCCTCTCCCAAGGGGAAAGGGTCTGAAAGCGAAGCATTCGAGCACATCGCGCGCGTGCTGCTGCGGCGTTGGGGCGTGGTGTTCTGGAAGCTGCTGGAGCGCGAGGCCGCATGGCTGCCGCCGTGGCGAGAGTTGCGGCGCGTGTACCAGCGGCTGGAAGCGCGCGGCGAAATTCGCGGCGGACGCTTCGTGGAAGGCATCGTGGGCGAGCAGTTCGCATTGCCGGAAGCGGTCGAGACATTGCGTCGCGTGCGCAAGCGCGAGCACGACGGCACGCTGGTCGCAGTCAGCGGCGCCGACCCCCTGAATCTTGGGGGCAGCGTGTTGTCGAGCGCAAAAGTACCGGCGCTGCCGACTTCCCGCATCGTCTATCGCGATGGTATGCCCGTCGCGTCGCGCATCGCCGGTGAAGTCACGCTGCTGGGGGCACTCCAGCGCGACGAGGAACAGCGGGTGCGCATGGCGCTCCGTGATGCGGCGCATCATCCGGCCCACGTTCCGGTTTGACGAGATAATTTCCGGGACTGTTCGTCCCCCGCCGCTGCGCGACCCGCGCTGAGCGGGCGTTCGCTGCGCTCCGCGCTTCGTTCCGAAGGGGGTAAACGACTGCCAGTGCGT
>JBOHYV010000230.1:0-4635 GCA_050738135.1 Rhodanobacteraceae bacterium
CGGCTCGACGAAGGTGTCCAGCAGTTCCGCCGCGCTCAGGTTTCTGAGCACCGGGTACAGTGCGCTCTGCTTGCCGACCAAGACGCCGCCGGCGTCGCGTTCGAGGCGCTTGGCGATCTGGTAGCCATACAGCGGTTCGCGCGCAGCCGCGAGCACCGCCAGCAGCACCAGCGATACGGTGCCGGCCGCCAGTTCCTTCTCGAATTTTTTCAGGTGCGGGCCGGTTTCCGCCATCGTGCGGCACTTGCATCGCGTGTAATCACGAGTACACTATACCGCACTTGATAGTAGTCGCATGCGTCAGAAGTCATGGGTGTGTCGTCATGGGTCGTGGGTCATGCTTTACGCGACCATGAACCGGCGCATACTGGGCACGTGGTTGGATTGATCCGCTGCAAGGCAGCGAGGAGACCGGAATGTTCGAACTCGGAGTGCTGATACTGTTCGTGGTTGGCGGGTGCTGGCTGTTTGCTGCACTGATCGTCGGCCTGTTCAAACTGACGCTCGGATTTTTCGGCGTGTTGTTCGGCGGCGTGTTTGCGCTGTTTGCCGTCGGCATCGCCGCATTGCTGGTGCTGCCGCTCATCTTCGTGGCGCTGCTGCCGGTGTTGATGCCGGTTGCGTGCGTCGCCGCGTTGGTGTGGCTGATCGTGCGGGCATCGCGTCCGGACCATACGACCACCACTGCGCGTTGAACGCGTACCCGGCGCCCGTGGCCGGGCGCCGGCTCGTTGCGCGCGATCAATCGCGATTCAGATTGAACCTGACGGGCACCAGTGCCCACGCCTCGATCGCGCGGCCGCTGCGCGTCGCCGGGTGAAACCGCCACGCTGCCAACACATGCCGCAGGGCTGCTTCGTCGAGCAGGCGCGAACCGCTGCTGTGCGCGATCATTACCTTCACCGGCTTGCCGCTCGGGTCAACCAGGACCTTCAACACCACCGTACCTTCGATCCCCGCCGCCATGGCTCGCGTCGGATAACGCGGCGGCGTGGCGGTTTCGTAGGCGATGGTTGCATTGCTGTCGCCGGGGGGTGCAATGGCGTTCGAGCTGGACCCTGCTGCCGATTGCACCGGCGCAACCGGCGCGAGGACGGACAGCACCGGCAGCGCGATGGGCGCGGGATGCGCCATGGCGACGTGGAAACTCGGCGCCATCACATGCGGCGCCACGCGCACGGTCGGCACGACCGGAGGCGTCAGCACGGGCGGCGGTGGCGGCAGGATCGCCGCCAGCAGCACTCGCGGCAGCGGCGCGTGGATCGGGTAGGGCGTGCTGGGCCTGAGCGCGAACAGCACGATGGCGAGATTCAGCGCCAAAGTCAGGGCCATCGCGCCGGAACGGACCGCGTGTGGCGCGCATTCGAAATGACGGGAGACTGCCAACGACGTCATAAGCCACCTCCTTGCAATGAGGGATGGCCAGAGGCGCCGAGGGGCGACGCCCCGGTCGGTTTTCACGCTACGCTTTTGGGTGTGGCCGGGCAAGTGCCGCAGCGGGTTCGAAGTAAAGACTGCGACGCCGGTCGGCTTCCGCGGGACCCAATTCACTCGGTGCGAATCGCGACCACGGGCGGCACCTTTGCGGCATGCCGTGCCGGTCCCCATACGGCCACTTGGCCGAGCAGCCACAACAGCAGTGCACCGAGCAGTGGCACGTAAAGCGGCATGCGTGGCAATTCATAGACTTTCATCAGGCCGAGATTTGCCAGGACCGCGAGCAGGATCCCGAGCACGATGCCGCCGCCGACGATCAGGAGATTCTCGCTATGGAAGTAGCGCAGGATGTCGCCCGTTGTCGCGCCCAGCGAACGGCGAATGCCGATCTGCTTGCGGCGCTGGCCAACCCAGAAACTGCTCAGTCCCACGATGCCGCCCGCGGTCGCCAACAGCAGCAATCCGCAAAGAATGGCCATCAGCAACGCCACACTGCGATCGGTTGCGTAATCGCGCTCACGCGCCTGGGCCAATGTAAGAACGCCTTCTTTCGGATCGATGAGGTGTACGTCGCCACGTTTTTGCAGCGCTTTCAGTGCTGCGTTGATCACTGGTTTCATGTCGGTGGAGTCGGTACGCACCAGATACACGTCGCCCGCGGGGTCGAGCCAACGCGCAGGTACCAGCACGCTATCTTCGTCTATGGATCGGAATGCGCCGCCGGCGGCGTACGGCCCTTGCAGGCTGGCGACGATACCGATGATGGTGGCCGGTCCGTCCGGGAGGTAAACCGTTTTGCCCAGGGCCGAACCATCGGGGAACAACTTTCCGGCAAGGCTGCGTGTGATGATGATGACCGGAGGGGACATCTTGTCATAAGGACCGATGGCGGTGATTTCATCAGGGCGAAAGTTGCGTCCTGCCACCAGGGAAATGCCCAGCGTATCGATCGCATGCGCGTCCGCAAAATAGACCTGTGATATTTTCGCGCGTGTCTTTTGGTCAGGGTTGAGCTTCAGTCCCAGCGGCACCGCGCCGCCACCTTCCAGAGGAAAAGCCTCGCTGGAAAATGCGTCTCGCACGCCCGATACATGACGCAGGACAACGAGGTCGGCGCGAATGTTGGCGTCGATCCGGGCAGCAGTCAGACCGATCTTCCACTCGTTCCGGATCACGAAGAGATGGGCTTCGTCCGTTCCCGTGGGGCGGGACAGATGGACGATGCGCGTTGCCACGATGAAGAGCGCGTTGGAGGCCACCGCCAGCGTCAACGCCACCTGCAGGACGATGAGCAGGGTGGCTACCTTGTGTCGGCGCAGTGCGGCAACGATCGGCCGCAGCTGCATGAATGTCCTGGTGAGTGCCATGTGGAATCTCAACCGTTGATCTTGATTTGCCAGGCGGGCTGGATTCGCGCCGCCCGCCAGGTCGGGTACAGGGCGGAAACCACCGTGGCCGTGATCGCGAGCAGCACGGTCAGTGCCATCAGCGAGGCGTCCGGGTGCACGAGACGTGCAATGGTCGGCTCGAACAATGCCCCGATGCCCCACAGGCCCAGCAGCGTCAGCACGACGCCGAATACGCCGCCGGCAATGCCAACGGCTGCCGCCTCGGTCAGGAACTGTCGGTAGATGGCCGCCCGCGAAGCACCCAGTGCGCGGCGAATGCCGATTTCCGGTGCTCTCCGCATGAATCGGGCCAGCATGAGCCCGACGACGTTGACCAATACGACGAGCAGAAAACCGGCAGAGACCAGCATGGACAAGCTGGAGGCCTTGGGCGTGACGTGCTCGTACGCCATCCACTCCATCAAATTGCGCAGACGTACATTGGGCGGCCATGAAAAGCGGCCGATGCGTTGCTGTTCCTCGGCATAGTTGTACAAGTATTCGCGGTAGCGCCTCACGTCTGCAGGTGTCGCAAGCTCCACCCAGACATCGATCCATACACATTCGCTGTGCAGGTATTTATCCCAGTTGGAGATGCCCAGATCCTCTGAATATGACGGGCAAGAATCGTATTGGGTGGCCTTCTGCATATCGATCGCGCGGGTGAACGGGATATAGATGTTCCCGGTGTCATCGAACGAATCCAGGGCGCCAAGGCTGGCGATGTCAAAGAAGCGTGGCTTCGGGTTCCATGCGTCCACCACACCGACGATCCGGAAGATCTTCCCGTCCAGCCGGATCTCCTGCCCGACGCTGTTGTTTCCGCCGAAGACTTTTTCGTTCAAGCGTTGACTGATGACGGCCACGGCGGCGTGCTGTGCATCCCCGTTCGCGGTCCAACCGCTGCCGAAGCGAAAAGGCACATCGAACATGGAGAAAAAGTCGGCGGTCACCGCATCGCCACCCATCGACATGGCCGGAATCGACTGGTTGTCCGATTCCACTTGCCATTTCGTGGGATAGAGCAGCGTTTGCCGGCTCGCCTTGCGTGCCTTCCACAGCGCGATCGCATCGGTGTAGCTCAGCGTCGTAGACGGTTCGTTCCCATAGGGCGACGGGCCAAAATTGTCGATCTGTGGGACGTAAAGGCTCGAAGATCTGGAGGGGATGGGGTCGCTCGTTGTCGCACGGAACACGGCATAGGACACCATGCAGGCCGACACGCCGAAAGCCAGCAGTGCGATTACCAGCGCCGTCAAAGCCTTGCTGCGTACGCTGCTTCGCAGCGCCAAGGCAACATAATACCCCCACATAAGCCCCCTGTGACGCCGCGATAGTGCAATGACCCGCCGGTCACGCAGTGACTCTACTCCCCACCGGCTCGAATCAACGAGGACGCTTCACCGGATCTCGAGTTGTCGGTAACGTCACCCAGCGGCATATTGCCATGCGGATGACCGCTTCAACAAACTCCATCGGTACCTTTCAGGGCCGGCGGTTGGCAAACCGTGGAATCCTGCGCGACCCCAATGCTACCGGCTGATCGGCAACGGGTGCTGGTCACCCGAGTAATCGAGGCGGCCATCCACGATCCGTGCCGCCGACGTGTAGGGATGTTCGTCGGGCGATCCTGCCCCGATGATGTGCAGCACGCGGGTGCCGTGCAGCTTGAACAGATCCGCAATCAGGCCGCGGTGGCAACGCCACCACACCGCCTCGGCGCACATGATCACGGTGCGCGTGCTGTGCGCGAGGTCTTTCAGGCGTTCGATGCCATCGCCGAATGCATCGGTCTGCATGTAATCGGCGT
>JBOHYV010000231.1:0-4633 GCA_050738135.1 Rhodanobacteraceae bacterium
GGCCGACAACAAGGGCGAGGGCGGCATCGTGGCATTGATGGCCCTGGCCCAGCGAAGCGTCGGTCCGCTCCCGCGGCTGGTGCCGCTCGTGGCGATCCTGGGAATTTTCGGCGCTGCATTGTTCTACGGAGACGGGGTGATCACGCCGGCCATCTCGGTGTTGTCCGCGGTTGAGGGGCTGGAGGTCGCCGCGCCAGCCTTGACCCATCTGGTCGTGCCACTGACGTTGCTGATCATCGTCGCGCTGTTCGCGCTGCAGCGTCACGGCACCGGGCGCATCGGAGCGGTGTTCGGGCCCGTCTGCGTGGTGTGGTTCCTGAGCATCGCTTTGCTCGGGCTGCGGGGCATCATCCAGAATCCGGTCGTGCTCAAGGCGATCAGCCCGACGTACGGCTTCGGATTCTTCCTGCACAACCGGGTCGAGGCATTTTTCGCGCTGGGTGCCGTGGTACTGGCGGTCACCGGCACGGAAGCGCTGTACGCCGATATGGGTCATTTCGGCAAACGGCCGATCCGTCTGGCCTGGTTCGCCTTCGTGCTCCCCGCGCTGCTGCTGAACTACTTCGGTCAGGGTGCGCTGGTGCTGGCGAATCCAAATGCGCTGGCCAACCCGTTCTACCACTTGGTGCCCAGGCCGCTGCTCTATCCAATGATCGTGCTTGCCACGGCCGCCACGGTGATCGCCTCGCAGGCGGTCATTTCCGGCGCCTTTTCGATGACCCGCGAGGCCATGCAACTGGGCTACATGCCGCGCATGCGGGTGGTGCACACCTCCGAGGAGATGTCCGGCCAGGTGTATGTCCCCTTCATCAACAAGGTGCTGCTCGTGCTGGTTGCCGCGGCGGTGGTCGGTTTCGGATCCTCCGACAATCTGGGCTCCGCATACGGCATCGCGGTTACCGGCACCATGGTCACCACCACGCTGCTCGCGCTGATTGTCGCGCGCTACCAGTGGCATTGGTCCTGGTGGGCGATACTGGCGATCGGCACCGGCCTGCTCTTCGTGGACGTCGGGTTCTTCAGCGCGAACATCATCAAGGTCGAAAGCGGCGGCTGGTTTCCACTTGTGCTGGGCTTGGCAGTGTTCATCGTGCTGACCACCTGGCGGCGTGGCCGCGTATTGCTGCAACGTCGAATCCAGATGGACGGCCTGGACCTTGATTCGTTCATTGCCAGTTTGGCCGAATACCCGGTTCCCCGGGTAGCGGGGACTGCGGTGTTCATGACCGCCAATGGCACATCCGTGCCGCGTGCCCTCCTGCACAATCTCAAGCACAACAAGGTGCTTCACGAGCGCAACGTGTTCCTGACGGTGCAGACATTGGACACGCCGCACGCAGAATCGGAAGAACAGCTGGAGCTGACTCCTCTTGCCGGTGGCTTCGCGCGCCTGATCCTGCGGGTAGGCTTTGCCGATGATCCGGACGTGCCGCGGCTGCTCACCCAATGCAGCCGTTTGGGTGAGTGTTTCAACCTCAGTGATACTACCTTCTTCCTGTCGCATGAGACCGTGGTCGCCATGCCGGGCGGCTCCGGTATGGCGCTATGGCGCGAGCGCCTGTTCGTTTTTCTGATGCGCAACGCGCTATCGGCCACTGCTTTCTTCGGCATTCCCGGCAACAGGATCATCGAACTGGGCACACAAGTGGAGATTTGATCGATCATGATCGTGGAGCCGCGGGCCACGCCAAGCGGGCTGCCAAGGTGTGGGCACCCACAGCGCCCGCGCACGCGATGGACTAACGTAGGCGCCGACTACTGGTTTCCGCGCATGACCGACTCGCGTACTCCCTCAGCTCAGCTGGCCGTGACCGGCGGATGGACCGGATATGTCTATGCGAGCGCGGTGATCGTGCTCGGCTTCGCACTGGCGTTCCTGGCCAATCGATATTTGTCGGTGGCGAATCTGGGGCTGATCTTCCTCACGGTAGTGCTGGTTGTCGCCGTGCGCACGCGCATGAGCGTCGCGGTCTACACCGCCGTGGTGTGTTTTCTCGGTTACAACTTCTTTTTCACGGAACCCCGGCACACACTTGCCATTTCCAATGCGGGCGACGTGCTGGCGGTCGCGCTTTTTCTGGTGGTCGCCCTGATAAGTGGGCATCTGGCGACACAGCTCGCCAAGCAGGTGGCATCGCTGCGTGCGGCGCAGGCGCGTGCCCAGGCGTTGCTTGCTCTCGGACAAAGCCTTGCTGTCACTACGAAAACCCGGGCGATCTGCGACGCCGGTATCGCGGCATTGGCTCAGGCCATCGATGCCGAGGTCGCGGTACTCGTACCGGCTGCCACGGGCGGCTGGGAGGTGCGCGCGGCCGTGCCGGACCGGTTCGTACCAGAGCCGGCCGAGATCGCCGCCGCAAATGCCCTCGACCAGGATGACGCACTCCGGACGACGACAAGCAACGTATTTCCGAGCGCGTGCGTGCTGCCATTGGGTGGCACCAGTTGGCGCGCGGGGGCGATTGTCATTCGCCCCCGTAGGCCGACCGTGGCGGAAGCTGAAGGTGGGAGCCTGGCCCGGGAGATGGTGCAGGACATAGGCTTGGCGCTGGAGCGCGTGCATCTCGCCGAAGCGCTGGAAGAGGCGCGGGTGCAAGGTGAGACCGATCGGTTGCGCAACGCGCTGCTGGCCTCCGTGTCACACGATCTGCGCTCGCCGCTGGCCTCGATGATCGGCGCGGCCAGCACGCTCGCCAACTACGAGTCACGACTGCCGGTTACCGAGCGGCGCGAACTGCTCGATTCGATCCTGCATGAGGGGCAGCGATTGGACCGCTATATCCAGAACCTGCTCGACATGGCCCGGCTCGGACACGGCGCGCTCACGTTGCGTCGGGACTGGGTCGATGCGAACGAAATAGTGCTGGCAGCGGTCGCGCGACTTCGCCGATACCATCCGACCGTCGGCATCAAATCCCGGCTGCTGCCGGAGACCTTGTTGCTCTATGTGCATCCGGCGCTGATCGAGCAGGCGCTGTTCAACATCCTGGAGAACGCCGCGCATGTTTCTCCTCCGGAACGGCCGGTTGAAATCGCGCTGTTCCCGATCGAGGGGATGCTCCGCATCGAGATCAGTGATGAAGGGCCCGGCATTCCCGTCGAGGAGCGTAACCGCATCTTCGACATGTTCTTCTCCGTCTCCCGTGGTGATCGTGCATCCAAGGGCACGGGACTTGGTCTATCCATCTGCCGCGGAATGATCGGCGCACACGGCGGCAGTGTGGAGGTCCTGTCGCGCGAGGGAAGTGGCACGATTCTGCGCGTGACGCTGCCCGTGCCGAAGCCCCCCGAGGCCAGCCCATGAACCCGAATGCGGCCCGCGTGCTGGTGATCGACGATGAAACCCAGATCCGTCGATTCCTCGACATCGCGCTGCGCGCGGAGGGCTACCGCGTGCTGCAGGCAGGCACCGCCGAAGAGGGGCTCGCCTTGGCGGCGACCCAGACGCCAGATCTGGTGATTCTCGATCTGGGGCTGCCGGATCGGGAGGGCCATGAGGTACTGGCCGAGTTGCGCCAATGGAGCGCAGTACCGGTACTGATGCTTTCGGTGCGTAGCACCGAAGCTGAAAAGGTGCGTGCGCTGGACAATGGCGCCAATGACTATGTGACAAAACCGTTCGGAGTGCAGGAGGTGATGGCGCGACTTCGTGCACTACTGCGCGATCGCACCCTCGCCGACTCCCGCGAGCCAGGTCTGCGCTACGACGATGGACGCCTGACAGTTGACCAGGCTCGCCGGGAAGTCAGTCTGGATGGCGCACCGCTGACGCTGACGCGCAAAGAGTATGCTGTTCTGGTGATGCTGCTCCGCCATCTCAACCGAGTGGTGAGTCAGAATCAGCTCCTGCGTGAGATTTGGGGGGCCAGTCACGTGCAAGATACTCACTATTTGAGAATAGTCGTCGGGCGTTTGCGACAGAAGCTCGGGGATGATCCGGCAGCACCACGCTGGCTCAAAACCGAACCCGGGGTGGGGTACCGATTTTTGGCAAGGGGATAGCCAAGGTGATCGATGATGGATAGCCCGGCCCGGAATCACATGCCGTCGTGTTCCGCCTCCAGCAGCCGCGCCTTGCCGAACATGCATGTGAAGGTCGAGCCCTTGCCTGGTTCGCTTTCGATGCACAACTCGGCGTCGTGCAGGTTCAACACGTGCTTGACGATGGAGAGCCCCAGGCCGGTGCCACCGCTGCCGCGCGAGCGGCTGGACGACACGCGGTAGAAACGCTCGGTCAGGCGCGAAAGGTGCTCGGCGGGAATGCCGTAACCGGTGTCGGTCACCGAATATTCCACGCCGGCCGGCGTGCGCCGCCAGCGGATCGTGATCGCGCCGCCGTCCGGCGTGTAGCGCACGGCGTTGCTCACGAGGTTGGAGAAGGCGCTGTGCAGATCCTTCGGGGAACCCAGCAGATCGGCGCGCGCCTCGTCTTCCAGCGAAATGTCGTGGCGGCCCTGGCTCAACGCCTCGGCTTCCTTGCGCAACGCGCCCAGCAGCGGCGTCATTTCGACGCGCTCCTCGGTCAGGTGCTGCTGCATTTCCAGCCGTGACAATGCGAGCAGGTCCTCGACGATCTGGCGCATGCGTTGCGACTGTGCCCGCATTTCGTCGAGCACCGGCGCCAGTGCCGGCA
>JBOHYV010000232.1:0-4627 GCA_050738135.1 Rhodanobacteraceae bacterium
AAGGTTGTACGCGGCGCCAGCGCGTGCGAACGGAACCCGGAAAGTTCCATGGCTCTCCCGGTTTCGGATCGCCTGCCTCGGCGCAGTTGACGGGTCGGTCAGTCACCGCTCGGCGACCGTGACTTCCGGCACTGTCACGGCCTCGGTGAACCGGGAACATTCACGCAAATTTGTGGCAGCATCGGCCGGCCGGCGGTCGATCCTTTGCGTGGGGAGCGATGCAATGAACATTCGGCGGCTGGCGTGGCTGGCGTGTGTGTGCGCGATCGTGAGCGCGGAATGTTTCGCATCGACCGGAGTGGCACCACCCGCGCCGACGACCGCCGATGGGCCGATCAAGGTTTTGATCCGATATCCCACGGTGCATGGCCACAACGTGGTGTTCGAGGCTGGCGGCAACTTGTGGAAAACCACGCTTCAGGGTGGCGTCGCCACCCAGTTGACCGACGACAGTGGTTTTGACCTCGCGGCGCATTATTCGCCCGATGGCAAGTGGATCGCCTTTACCGGTTGGTACCAGGGCAACACGGACGTGTATGTGGTACCGGCGGCGGGCGGGCCGGTCAAGCGCCTCACGTACCACTCGATCAACACCAAGTCGGGCGATGGCAAACTGCGTCCGAGCCTCGACAACCTCGTGCTGGGCTGGACGCCCGACGGCAAGGACGTGGTGTTCCTGTCGCGGCGCACCAGCTTCAATCCGCAGGTCATGCACGCGTTCACCGTGCCGGTGACGGGTGGCCTGCCTGTGCAGTTGCCGTTGCCCTGGACGGGGCCGCTGTCGTTTGCACCGAATGGCCACGAAGTCGCCTACAACAAGCTCAGCCGCGTATACCGGCCGTTCCACCGCAAACATTATTTCGGTGGCCAGGCGCAGGATATCTGGACCTACGACTTCCAGACCCACAAGCAGCGCCAGATCACGTACTGGAAAGGCGCCGACGCATGGCCGATGTGGCACGGCGACAGCATCTACTTCACGTCCGATCGTGGTGCGCACGGGGTGCGCAACCTGTGGTCGTACTCGTTCAAGACCAACCACTTCACGCAACTTACGCACTTTGCCACGTACGATATTGATTTTCCATCGCTTGGTGATGACGGTATTGCGCTGTCCGACGGTGGCGAGCTGTACGTCTATCTTTTCAGCGACCATCAGTTGCACCAAGTCGACGTGCGCGTTCCAATCAACGGGCTGGCATTGCAACCGCACTGGGTCGACGCCGGCAAGCATGCCACCGGTGGCGTTGACGTCGCGCCGAGCGGCAAGCTGGCGGTGTTCTCGGCGCGCGGGGCCCTGTTCACCGTACCGGCCAAATACGGCAGCACGCGAATCCTGACCCGTGATCCGGCCGCCGACGCGCGCGCGCCGGCCTGGTCGCCGAACGGCAAGCAGATTGCGTTCATCCTTGCCAAGGGTCAGAGCGACCAGATCGCCGTGCAGCCGGCGACGGGCGGCACGCCGCGCCTTTTGACCCACACCACCGACGTCAGTTACCAGGGACCGGTCACGTGGAGCCCCGATGGCAAATGGATCACCTATGTCGACTCGCATCAGGTGCTGTGGTTGCAGAATGTCGCGACCGGCGCGCGCCAGCAGGTCACGACCGATCCCAGCAGCCGGCGCAGCTTTTCCGACGTGGCGTGGTCACCCGGCAGCGACTGGATCGCTTTCTCCAAGACCCTCCCAAACCAGAACAACGGGTTGTTCCTGTATCACGTTGTGGACCACACGCTGCATCAGGTCAGCAATGGTGAGTTCGCCGACGGCGATCCGGTCTTTTCGCGCGACGGCAAGTACCTGTTCTTTGTTTCGATCCGGCTCGCGAACCCGGTGGTGGGCGAATTCGATTTCAACGAGGTGGCGAGTCTCGACAGCAATGGCCTGTACGCCGCGACACTCGCGCAAGGCACGCCGTCGCCGCTGGCGCCGCGCGAGCCCGATGCCGTCAGCGAGCACGGGAACAACGACAAGAACGACAAGGACAAAGACAAGAAGCAGCACGAGCACACCGGACCCGTTCACATCGACCTCGCCGGCCTGATGTCGCGCGCGGTGCAACTGCCGGTGCCGGCAGCCAACATTGGCGACGTGGTGGCGGCCGGAGGGGTGGTCTACTACACAACTTCGCCCAATTACGTTTTTGGCGGATCGCTCACCGGCGAGAAGCCGTTGCTGCGCGCCTACGACCTCAAGAAGCGCAAGGACGAAACCCTGGTGGAGGGCGCGCAGGGGCTCGCCTTGTCCGCCGATGGCTCGACCCTGCTGTATCGCATCAAGGGCAAATGGATCGTGCGCCCGGCCACGTTCGACAAGAAGGTCAAGACCGAAACGCTCGACCTCTCGCACGTGCGCCGCTGGGTGGAACCGCGCGTCGAGTGGGGCACGATCTTCGGCGAAGCCTGGCGCGACGTGGATGATTATTTCTTCAATCCGGAACTCATCAAGCAGAAGTGGCCTACGCTCGGCGACAACTACCGCAAGCTGCTGCCGTACGCCGCCAGCCGCAACGATGTCAACTGGCTGATTGCGAACATGATCGGCTCGTTCGGCGAGAGCCACATGTATATCTCCGGCGGCGACATGGGTTGGAAGAGTCCTGCCGCGCTTTCGGCCGACCTTGGTGCCGATTTCAAGCTCGATGCGGCGTCAGGTCGCTACCGGATTGCCCGCATTTACCGTGGCAACAACACCCTGCCGAACTATCGCGCGCCGTTGGCGCAGCCGGGCCTCAAGGTCGCGGCGGGCGATTACGTGCTTGCGATCAACGGCCAGGAGCTGAAAGCGCCGACTAGTCCCTGGAAGCTGTTGCTCGGTACCTACGGCACCACGGTGAGCCTGAAGATCGCGACCAACGCCGTGGGAACCGGCGCCTGGACCATCCAGGTCAAACCCGTCGCCAACTCGGAAAAACTGCGCCTGCTGGCGTGGATTCGCCACAACCGCGCGATGGTCGACAAGCTGTCCGGCGGCAAGGTCGGTTACGTGTATCTCAATGACTTCGAGCCGACCGGCATCCATGAGTTCATGCGCCAGTACTACCGCCAGCTGCGCAAGCAGGGCATCATCATCGATGACCGCTGGAACCTGGGCGGCGCGGACTTGCTGGGCATGAGCGTCTTCAATCGCCTCGCGCGACGGTCCACCGCCATGTTCACCACACCCCGTGGCTGGACGTCCCTGACGCCGAATGCCTTCTACGGCTACATGGCGCTGGTGGACAACCATGGTTCGGCTTCCAACGGCGACATGATTGCCTACATGTTCAAGCAGGCGCATCTGGGTCCCGTGATCGGCGAGCGTACGTGGGCTGGCGTGCGTGGCCTGGACGGTCCGTTCCCGTTGCTGGATGGCGGCCGGCTGGTTGTTTCCGACAATGGCATGTACGGGCTCGACTCGAAGTGGGTGGTGGAAAACATCGGCGTCATTCCGGACGTGACCGTGCACGACAAGCCGGGTGAGCTCAACGATGGGCACGACGCCCAGCTCGACACGGCGGTCGACATGCTGATGAAGAAGATCAAGGCTTCGCCGCGACCGTTGCCGCCACCACCAGTCTGGATGCCGGCTTTCCCGCCGCAACCGGCTTATCCCAAGTGCACCGACAGTCCCGGCAACACGACCTGCGGATGAATGTCCGCGGGTTGTCCTGCCTCACAGCCGGCGCCGGGATGGAAGCATTAACGCAGGCATCACGCATCAACGGCTAGCGTTCACACTCCCACAGCGGAGGTAGACATCGTGCGCATACCCATGGGCAAAGTATTCGGACGTACCGCGCTGATCGCCGCACTCGCGATGGCTGGAACGGCGGCCGCGGCAACATCCGGGCCGATCAATGCCACCGGCAATACCAAACAGATGTTGCAGGAGTCAGTCGCGGGTTCATGGCGTTCGGCCGCCAACAAGGCGCGCGACAAGTACCGGCATCCGGTCGAGACACTGGAGTTCTTCGGGATCAAGCCCGGCATGACCGTGGTCGAGCTGGCGCCCGGCGGCGGCTGGTTTACCGAGATCCTTGCCCCGTTCCTGTACGCACACGGCCACTTGATCGAGGCGGCCCCGCCGCCGCGGGCCGGCAGGCCGAACAGGTTCGAGCAGAAGCTGAAGGCCGATCCCAAGGTATACGGGCACGTGGCCAGGGTGCTCCCGTTCGCGCCCCCGAAGCAGGTGAACCTCGGGCCGGACAATTCGGCCGACATGGTGTTGACCTTCCGCAATACCCACGACTGGATGAACAACAGCCCCGAAACACTGGCGAGGGTATTCAAGGCGGCGTTCGACGTGCTGAAGCCGGGTGGTGTATTCGGCGTCACCGAGCACCGCGCCAAGCCTTTCGCGGACGCGGCGGAAAGCTCGAAAAAGCTGCACCGGTTGCCCGAGGATTACATGATCGAACTGGGCCTGAAGACCGGCTTCCGGTTGGCAGGCGTGTCCGAAATCAATCGCAATCCGAAAGATCCCGAGGATGTCAATGTGCATCGTTTGCCACCCGACCTGTCCGGGCCGGATTCCGAGCACGCGAAGATGAAGGCCATCGGCGAATCCGACCGGATGACGCTGAAATTCGTGAAGCCCTGACACGGCCGCCGCTTGAAATCGCCCATCGGTGCCGTAATGTCGTGG
>JBOHYV010000233.1:0-4623 GCA_050738135.1 Rhodanobacteraceae bacterium
GCGGTTAGCGGGTAGCGCTGCCGCGCTGCGATCTTTTGCGTTGGACGGGCGAGACCCGACCCGTTGCTGTCATTCGCAAACGGCAGTTCTGAATCCGCTTTGCTTTGTGAAGCGAACGTTGATGCCATCTCCACATGCTGGCATCGGGATACCTGCGACCTCAACCTGGAGTTTGGAAATTTGGCTGGCTGACAGATCGTCCGCTGCTTGCGAGAGTCGGGCAGCAACGTGCGTAAGCTCATGATCTGTGTCAGTGTGTTGTGCCGCAGCGAAGTTGTACCAAGCCTTGGCTGGATTCACCGGCATCCCACCCCGCCCGTCTTGATAGGCAATACCGAGCGCATAGTAGCCGAGCGCGTTGTGTTGCACGACGGCCTTGTCCGCCCACGCGACTGCTTGGCGTGGATCGATCGGGAACCCGTTCTTTCCGGTCATCATGCCAGCCGCCAGCATGCCTTGCGCTTGGCTGAGCCCTGCGTCTGCAGCTTTCGTCATCCAACGAACGGCTGTAGTGGGTTCCTTCTCTCCGAGGAACAGCGCGCCAGCAACGGCCTCAAGGAGGGGATTTCCCGTCTCGGCCATTTTGGTTTGCCAGTGTTGGGCATCCTGAACGTCCCGCCGCGCTCCCAACTGCGGGTCGACATCAAGCGTTGCCGCAAAGAACATACCGGCAGGGAACCCGGCCTGCGCAGACCGACGAAACCACCTGAGCACGACGGTGCGCGTGTCCGCGCGGTCGGAAAACTTGTTGGCATCTGCTGCGTACACGAACATTCGCTCTGGGGATCCCGCGATGCCTTTGCGCATCCACTGCAGGCCTTTGGCCGGATCATGCGGAACTCCACTGCCTGCTAGATAAGCCGCACCCAGTCGCCAAGCACCGGTAGCATTGCCCTGGAGCGCTGCCTTACGCCACCATTCGGCGGCTGCGACCTTATCAGCGTTGCTTTGGCCATGAGAGTAGGCGCCGGCCAGCTTCACCTCGGCGACTGCGTTTCCAGCTTCGGCCTTCTGCCGCAATGCGCTCGGTACCTGGATGCCGGACGCGAGCGTCGCAGAGGGTGCCAACGCGGTAGCTAAAAGAACCGCAATCGAAAGTGGACGCGACATCATTGCCATGGCCGGCGCCAGCAGGCTGGAAGGCGAAAGAGACCTCAGGGCTTCACGAACTTCATCACGAACACGTCGCTTTCGCCGATGGCGCCGTATTTTTCCTTTTGCGCCGGTGTGTCGTGGGACAGCGCTGGCGGCAGACGGAATACGCTGATGTCGAGCGGGTCCTTGGGGTTGGCGTTGACTTCGGAAACGCCGGCCAGCCGGAACCCCGCGGCGAGGCACAGCTGCAGCGTCAGGTCCTCGGTGATGCGGTGGAATTTTTTGGCGGTCACCCGGCCGTCGGCCGAAGGCCAGGCGCGATGGTCGGTCACGGCCAGGATTCCGCCCGGCTTCAGCACCTTGAAGATGGAAGCAAGGGTCGCCTTGGCCTCGTGCGCATTGACCCAGTCGTGCAGATTGCGCGAGGTGAATGCCATGTCGGCCGAATCGGGCGGGCCGAGGTCGATGTCCTTCGGCGGCGCGAACGCCACGGTGGTCACCTTCGAATACAGCGCCGGGTCGGCCTTGAGCTTGGCGAGAAACCGGGTGCGCGCCCGGCCCATGAAGCCGGTGCTGCCTTGCGGCGGCACGGTATCAATCAGGTGTCCCCTGGCCTTGAGATAAGGCGCAAATATTTCAGTCCACCAGCCGCCACCCGGTTCGACCTCGATCACCGTCATGTCGGGACGGATGCCGAAGAACTGGAGCACCTTGAGCGGATGGCGATACTTGTCCCGCTTCACGAAAGCGGGCGTGCGCCAACTGCCGTTGACCGCTTGATCCAAGGTCGGGTTGACGGGGATGCTCTGGTTGGTGGACACGGCGTGGACGCGCGGCGCGGCGCAGAAGGCAAGCGCCGCAGCGGCGAAGGCCGCTCCAAGGATTCGAGGGTGAATGGCCATCTCGTGCCTCCCGTCTTGCGAAGATAGACCCGAAGTATATGCCGGCCCTGTCGCAATGGAACGTCCTGGGCGGAAATGGATGGCCGCGACCCGCATGGGCGGGCCGCGGTGCAAACGAATGTCGGCTGCGCGGGATTCCTGCCTCAGCGTTCGGGCATTTTAAATGCAGCCAGTGCAGCCCGCGCGTGTTGTGCCTGGGCGCGCAGTTGATCGGCCGCGGCGACGACATCGGGCGACGGAGCCTCGTCGTTCGACGAGACCGTGCGCATCAGGCCCAGTAGCTGCATGTTGATGCGCCGAAAGCCGAGCTGCTCCAGGGTTGACTTGATTTTGCCCGCGCGTTGGGCATCGCCGGACCGGGTGGCGGCCTTGGCTGCTTTTTGCGCAGCGGCGAGTGCGCGGGCGTTGTGGTCGATGGTCTGTTCCACGCCCAGGGCGAAGTGCACGTTCTTCGCGAGTGCACCCGGCGCGGTGTGCACGTTCGGGTCGGCACGCACGCTGAGTGGATGCGAATACGCCTTGCCATCCACGGTCAGCACCACCTTGTAGGTGCCCGGCAGCACCAGCGGCGCAAGTGGCCCGCGCGGCGTGCGATCGAGCACGGCGGGGCTGGCCCAGTACGGATTCGCCGGCCAGATCGGCGGGGTATAACGCAGATCCCATACGAAGCGATGGAAGCCGGCGCCTGCGTGCAGGACGGTGGGCGGAGAGGTGTAGTAATCGGGGAAACTCGCGGGCGGCATTTTGGGCGGCGTGACGCCGCTCACGTACTTGCGCACCAGCTTGCCATCGCTGACATAGATCGCGAGCGTGATCGGCGATGTCGGCTTGTTCTCGAGCCAGTAATCGATCACTGCACCGGGTGGCGGGTTTGCCGCGTGCGGCACTTCCGGCGGACGTGCTTCGCCCGGATAGATGCCGAGGCGGAAGCGGTACGCGGCTTTCGGCCGGAACAGATGCACGGCGCTCTGCGCGATGGCCCCGCTGGCTTCGCGCAGCGGTTCGATGTCATCGAGGATCCAGATACCGCGCCCATGGGTGGCCGCGACGAGGTCGCCGTTGTGGACCACGAGATCGTGCACCGAAACGGTCGGCAGGTTCAGTTGCAGCGATTGCCAGCGCTGGCCGTCATTGAACGACACGAACATGCCCTGTTCCGTGCCCGCATACAACAGGCCCTTGCGTTCGGGATCGGCGCGCACCACACGCACGTAGTCGCCGGCGGGGATGCCGTCGACCGCGATCCGCCAGTGTTTGCCGGCATCGTGCGTGACGTAGATGTAAGGTTTGAAGTCGCCGACTTCGTGGCGATCGACGGCAACCCACGCATTCGCCGCGTCGTGCTGGCCCGCGTCAATGGTGTCGACCCGGCTCCAGTCTTGCACCCCGGGCGGGGTGACGTTGTGCCAGTGCTGGCCGCTGTCGGTGGTCAGCCACACGCGACCGTCGTCGGTGCCGGCCCACAACGTGTTTTTCGCGGCCGGCGAGGGCGCGAGTGCGTAGATCACCGAGTAACCGCACTGCGCGCCGTTCTCGCGGGTGGGTTCGCCCTTGCAATCGGCGTTCGGATCCTTGCGGGTGAGGATCGGGCTGATCTTGCGCCAGTGCGCACCGGCGTCGGTGGTCTCCTGCACCCGCTGGCCGGCCATGTACAAGGTGTTCGCGTTGAACGGCGAGCGTGCGAACGCGGTGTTCCACGGAAAGTAGGCGCTGCTGGCGGTGGGCTTTCCGCCGAAAAAGCCGAACAGTTCGGGCGAGATGCTTTCGGACAGACGCGTGGCGACGTCGTAGCGCGTGATGTCGCCGCCCGAGCCCGAGCCGTACAGGACGGATGGGTCGCCCAGCTTCGGGAAGATGTAGCCCGATTCACCGCCGCCGCTGGTGGGGAACCAGTCGTGGTTGGTGATGATGCCGCCGATGGCGCGCGAGGGCATCGCGAGCGCGCCGGAATCCTGCTGCGTCCCGTAGATCCAGTAAGGCACGCGGTTGTCCACACTGATGTGGTAGATCTGCGCGCTGGGCTGGTTGAACCAGCTCGACCAGTGCACGCCGTTGTCGAGCGTGACCGCTGCGCCCTGATCGGCGGTGGTGATCATGTGCGCGGGATCCTTCGGGTCGATCCACAAACGCTGCATGTCATCGCCGTCGGGCGAGCCCTTGATCGCGATGAAAGTTTTCCCACCATCGGTGGACCGGTATATCGAGGTGTCCATCACGTACACCACGTCGGCGTCGTCCGGATCCACCGAGATGCGCCCGAAATACCAGCCGCGTCCCCACAGGCGGCGATCGCCGTCCATGAGTTGCCACGATGCGCCGTCGTCGCCGGAGCGGTACACGCCACCCTGTTTGGAGCCGGTGACGAGTGCGTACAAGCGTGGGCCGGACGAAGTGTCGACCACCGCGATGCCGATGCGACCGGCGTCCTGCGGCAAGCCTTGCATCGCAAGTTTGTTCCAGGTTTCACCGCCGTCGGTCGAGTGCCAGATCGCACTGCCGGGTCCGGACACCGGGGCGTACTGGAACCACGGCGTGCGGTGGACGTTCCAGGTGGCCGCATACACGCTTTGCGGATGGGCGGGATCGCGGGCAAGGTCCACCACGCCGGTCTTGTCATCGACGAACA
>JBOHYV010000234.1:0-4622 GCA_050738135.1 Rhodanobacteraceae bacterium
AAGTGGTGCCTTCTTCGTGACGCAGCGCGGGACCGATCGGAATGTTGCGGTGAACGTCATCGTAACCCAGGTGCCCGAAGCTGCCGATCGCGCCGAAATACGCCTGCTCGAAACCCCACATCGCGTAGCCGGTAGCCAAGGTGTCCCGCAATTTGAAACCGCCGGCGTTGCCCGAGAAATCATCTGTCTGCTGCCCGGCGGTGAGCGCAAGACCGACGCTCAGGACATCGGACGGGTGGACGTCTGCGCCCACGCTCAAGGTGTCGGCATTGTTGTGGCTTCCGGGCGAATCGGCTTGCGCGTCGAGACGCTGCCGGGCGTAGTCAAAATTGGCCCACAGGCGCAGCCCCTGGCCGGGGGCCCCGGCGAGGCTGGTGATGGCCTGGTCGATCACCGAACGATTGAGGCTTTGGTTGATTTGCAGTGGCGCTTCGCCCAACAGGGACATCTCTCCCGGCGCTTCGATGATCGATTCCGCATACTGGGCCAGCATCGCGTGCGCGGCCGCGGTGGGATGCACCCCGTCGGCGAACAGATAAGTGTTTTCGGTACCCGACGCATAAGTCACCGGCGCTCCCGATCCGGCCGGACCGCATTCGATCGAGCTGCCGCCCTGGCAGGCAGGCTGGGTGACATTGGTGAGACCGTAACGGCTCGGGTCCGCGACGATTTCGTTGAGCAGCGCGAAGGTGTTCACCGGGATGACGTTGACACCCGTTTTGGCCAGGCCGGCGTTGAGGGTGTTGTTGAAGATCAGGGACAAGCCGGTCAATTGCTGGGCCGCCGCGGGACCCTGCTCTGCCGCTTGCGGGGTCAGCCCGATGTTGGGCAGGTTGAACACCATCACGTAGCGCGCGCCGGACTTGCCGAGCTGGCTGATCATGCCGAGCTCGGTCACAGCGGCTTGCTGGATGCCCGCCTGGACCTGGGTTGCGTCCATCAGGTTCGACACGCCTGCCTGGGCCTCGGCCGCCGGCACCACCTGCGCGGTGACCGCCGCGGTTACCTGCGCGGTGAGTTGCTGGAGCGCAGTCGGATCGCCGGCCAGCGCCGGGTTGGCCGTGACGGCTGCCTGCACCTGTTGCTGTACCAGTTGCTGGATCTGGGCCTGTGCTCCGGCTGCGGCTGCCGCCGAAGTCGCCGAATAGAAGATGTCGTTGGCGCCTCCCCACACCGCGTACAGCGTGTCGGGATCAGCCTTGCCGCCCGTGGCTTGCAGGTAGGTGCCGAGTTGCATCGGCAAAGTCGGCGCGCCGGGCGGTGTCCCGGGCGAGTTGTTGACGAGGCCGGCGCCGCCGAAGGCGAAATCCGTGCCGCCCATCAGCGAGGGCGCCATCGGCACCCCGAGGTAATCGGCAACGTGTTCGACCCCGGTCAGGCCCGGGTTGGTGGTAAAACGCATGTCTCCGGGCGGACTCTGAGCGCCGCCCGGCGTCACGCTGCAGGCCGTTGGAACCGTGGAACAGTAGGTGTTGCCGTTGTCGCTCAGGCTGTCGCCGAACACCACCATGTGGTCGAACAAACCCGCGTGCGGGGAAGGCTGCGCCGCCGGCGGCGTGGTTTGCGCAAAAACGGTGGAACTGGCAAGTGCCAGCGCCACGGCGCAGGCGAGGTGACGGGGGCGAAGCATGGCCTTGAGACTCCAAAGTCGCCGAAAGGCGGAGGACACCAAGCCTAATACAGACGTTTGTTTTATTCCATCCGCGCCCGTATGGCGAGACGCCACTTACCGCAACCAGCCACGAACCCACGCCACCGGCCGGGTCAGTGGAGCCGCCAGCCGGTCTGCATACCGCATCGACAACATGGCCGCGATCACCGCGCCGGCGACACCACACAGCAACCTTTGTGCAAAGGCCGGAAACATCCGGGCCAACCACGCGAACACGCCCGCCGCAAGCAGGCCGCGCACCGGAAAACCGTGTACCAGATAGGCGGTCAGGCTGCGTCTGCCGAACCCGGTCCGGTGCGCACGGCGCGACACCAGCATGAGCACGGAAAGCGCGCACAGCGAGGTGGCTCGCGCGATAGTCTTGAAGATGCGCCCGTAGCATTTGGTGGGAAGTCCGGCCACCGAGCTCTCGGCCACCGTCGGTCGCTTTTGAAAGTCCGTTCCGGTCGTCAAGTGTTCGAGCTACTTCCGCCCGATCGGGCCCCCGAAGACCCAGCGATCACGGGCGATCGCGCACGCTGCCGATGCAAATGCACCAGCAGCAACGACATGGCCGCGGGGGTGACGCCGCTGATGCGTCGCGCTTGGCCGAGCGTGGCCGGACGCACGAGCTTCAGCTTGGCCGAGACCTCGGCCGACAAACCACGCACGCGATCGTAGTCGAAGCCGTCAGGAATCGGCGTGGTTTCGTGGCGGCGCTGACGTTCGATTTCGTCGCGCTGGCGATCGAGATAACCCGCGTACTTCACCTGCACCTCGACTTGTGCGGCGACCTCGTCGCGTTCGACCCCCGGGCCGAAACCTTCCGTGCACGTCAACGCGGCGTAGTCGAGTTCCGGGCGCCGCAAAAGATCCAGCGCATTCGCTTCGTGTGCAAGCGTAATGCCGCGTTGCGATTGCAACGCGATACCGAGTGTGTTCGAAGGTGTCGCCCAGATCGATTTCAGCCGCGCGGTTTCGCGTTCCACTGCATCGCGTTTCGCGCGCATCGCATCGAAACGTCCGGCCGGCACCACGCCCAGCTCGAAACCTTGCTCCGTGAGACGCAGGTCGGCGTTGTCCTCGCGCAGATGCAGCCGGTACTCCGCGCGCGAAGTGAACATGCGGTAGGGCTCGATGGTGCCGTTGGTGGTGAGGTCGTCGATCAGCACGCCGATGTAGGCTTCGTCGCGGCGTGGCCACCAAGGTGCCTTGCCGCGTGCCGCACACGCTGCGTTGAGTCCCGCGACCAATCCTTGCGCGGCGGCCTCTTCGTAGCCGGTGGTGCCATTGATCTGACCCGCGAAATACAGGCCCGCCACCGTCTTGGTTTCCAGCCACGGTTGCAACCCGCGTGGATCGAAATAGTCGTATTCGATCGCGTAACCCGGGCGCGTGATGTGCGCGCGCTGGAAACCCGGAATCGAGTGCACCAGATCCACCTGCACGTCGAACGGCAGGGAAGTGGAAATGCCGTTGGGATAAATCTCGATCGCATCCAGACCTTCGGGTTCGATGAAGATCTGGTGCGAAGCCTTGTCGGCGAAGCGCACCACCTTGTCTTCGATCGACGGGCAGTAACGCGGGCCGGTGCCTTCGATCTTGCCCGTGAACAGCGGCGAGCGATCGAGTCCGGCGCGGATGATCTCGTGTGTGCGTGCAGTGGTGTGCGCGATCCAGCACGGCACCTGGCGCGGGTGTTCATCGCGCGAACCGAGATACGAAAACACCGGCAACGGCGTGTCGCCCGGCTGTTCTTCGAACACCGAATAATCCAGCGTGCGCGCATCGATGCGCGGCGGGGTGCCGGTCTTGAGGCGAGCGGCGCCGAGCGGCAATTCGCGCAGGCGCTGCGCCAGCGTCGTGGCGGGTGGATCCCCGGCGCGGCCACCGGCGTGATTTTCCAGGCCGATATGGATCTTGCCCGCGAGGAAGGTGCCGACCGTCAATACCACGCGCGGTGCATGGATCGTCAAACCCATCTGCGTGACCACGCCCGCGATGCGACCCGACCCGATTACAAGGTCATCGACTGCCTGCTGGAAAATTTCGAGGTTCGGTTGCCGCTCGACCATGCGCCGGATTGCGGCCTTGTACAACACACGATCGGCCTGGCAACGCGTCGCACGCACCGCCGGGCCTTTCGAGGCATTCAGTGTGCGCCACTGGATCCCGGCGAGGTCCGCAGCATGCGCCATGGCGCCGCCCAGCGCATCGATCTCCTTCACCAGATGGCCCTTGCCGATCCCGCCGATCGCGGGGTTGCAGCTCATCTGGCCGATGGTCTCGATGTTGTGGGTCAGGAGCAGCGTGCGCGCGCCGCAGCGCGCCGATGCCAGTGCGGCTTCGGTGCCCGCGTGGCCGCCTCCCACAACAATGACGTCATATATCGCATTCATCGCGTGCGGTCATCCCGAACGAAATCCGCGATCCATGCAGGGCGGCCACCGTCCACCAATGTGCCGGGCGCGCAGTGCAGTACCCGCCGCGCTGTCGGCCGTTCCGGCCTGCCGATGCGCGGCCTGCCAGCGGCAGATCGCAGGCGCACCGTCTCGTCCACCTTCCCCGCGATCGCGTCATGACAGGTCATGGCGTGTCACTTGTTTCCGATTGCGATGCAAAAACATCGGCGCCCTGACGACGACATTGTGAACTTCCGTTTGCAATTCCGGCGCGAATGGTTACGAAACGTCACGTCGGCGGTGCAAGGCGCACGTAATCCGGCGCCTACGCGGCAACGTCACAATCTCTTGCAAATTCCGGGCGCGACTTCCTATGGATTGGCACGCCGCGTGCACAAACACTGTGCGCTCCCGACGACGCAGCCGTTGCAAACGGCACGGGGCCGGAACAGGACCGGTCTTGCAGCGTCGGGAAGCAGCCCGGATGGCTGCGAAAAGGAACTGGCGCCCGGCGGTCATCAGGAACAGGGGGAATCCAGAGTAACCGAGTTCCGGGCGCCAGATTCGGG
>JBOHYV010000235.1:0-4607 GCA_050738135.1 Rhodanobacteraceae bacterium
TGATGATCGCCGCCGCGCTCGGCCATCCCGACATGGTGGCGGCCCTGCGCGAATTCGGCGCCCAGCCGCAGCTCGCCGACGCGCGGGGCCATACGGCGCTGCACGCCGCTGCGCGTTTCTGTTTCGACAGCCGCGACAGCTTGCGCTGCCGCCGCCTGCTCGATGCGCTGCTCACCGACAACCCATCGATCAATGCCGTCGACCGACACGGCGCCACGCCACTGGTGACGTTGCTGGGCGCCCACGTGAAGCCGGGTGCGGAATGCGATGGCACCCATCTGGGCGCATTGGTGCCGGCGCTGCTGGATGCGGGCGCAAGCATCGGCCACGCCGACGAACACGGCGTCACCGCCCTGCACGCCTGCGCGATGCACGCCCTGTTCGAACCTGCACGCGTGCTGCTGGCACGCGGTGCCGACCGCGAGGCGCGCGATTGCATGGAACGCAAACCCGCGGAAGTCGCGCGTGCGCTGGGTTTCGTCGACCTGGCACTGGAGCTGTCGCCGCGCCGCGGCGCGGCGCTCAGCGTTCCGGCGTTGACGCCGTTGGTGACGGATCCGGAATAGGCGCAGCCGTCGCCACCCGCGCCCTGCTGTCGGCCTCGAACAAACCCTGCAATTCCGCGTAGGCCTCGCGCGTGGTCTGGCGCAGCGCCACGTCATCGTCGTACACCAGGTGCTGGTCGCGCAGCAGCTTCTCGTCGTGCTCGCGGAACAGCGCCACGCTGGCGCTTGCCTGCTCTGCGTCCATGCCCAGCGCCTCCAGCGTCAGGCGTGCCATCTTCAGGCTGGAATGGAACGTTTCTCGCACCACGTCATCGGGATCGGAAGTGAGGTCCATCAGCCGGAACGCGTGTTGGCGATTGCGCGCGCGGGCAATGATCTTGAGGTGCGGAAACATCCGGCGCACCAGCCGTGCGGTGCGCACATTGGCCGCGGGATCGTCGGTCGCCAACACGAACACCTCGGCCTTGCCGGCCTGCGCCGCGCGCAGGATCTCGGCGCGCGACGGATCACCGAAATAAATCCCGGTTCCCGCGACGCGCCGCGACAGGTCCACCTGCTCGATCGAATTTTCCAGCGCCACGAACGGGATATTGCGCGCGCGCAGCAGCCGGCCCACGATCTGCCCGACCCGCCCGAAGCCCGCAATGATCACGCGCGGCGTGCCGGCATCGATGGTGTCGTATTCGCGCAACGGCTTGTTCGGCTGCGGCATGCGCGCCGCCGCCAGCACCAGCAACGGCACCGCAGCCATTGCCAGCGTGACCACCAGCACCAGCAATTCGTGCTGCGCACGGGTCAGCAGACCGTGTTCGGCCGCAAGTTTGAACACCACGAACGCGAACTCGCCGCCGCCTGCGAGCAGTGCCGCGAGCTTGACCGCATCGGCGCCGCCCATGCGTGGACTGAAGCGCCCGATCGCGGCCAGCACCGGTGCCTTCAACGCCAGCAGCAGTACCACCAGCCCCACCACGATCCACGGGTGCAGTATCAGCAACTTGAGGTTCACGTCCATGCCGACCGTGATGAAGAACAATCCCAGCAGCAGACCTTCGAACGGCGCGATATTGGATTCGAGTTCGTGGCGGTATTCCGAATCGGCCAGCAGCACGCCGGCGAGGAACGTACCCAGCGCCATCGAAATGCCGGCCAGTTGCATCAGCCACGCGACACCGATCACCACCAGCAGCGCGGTCGCGGTGGAAACCTCGATCAACTGCGTCTTCGCGACTGCGCGGAACACCGGCCGCAGCGCGTAGCGTCCACCCACCACGATCACCGCGATCACGCCGGCGACGCGCAACGACGACAGCCACAGTGGTTGGCTCGCGTGTGGCATGCCGTGCTCGGCCAGCAGCGGAATCGCCGCGATCAGCGGGATCGCCACCAGATCCTGGAACAGCAGGATCGCGAACGCCTGCCGACCATGCGGACTCTGCAGCTCGCGCCGCTCGGCCAGGATCTGCAGGCCGAATGCGGTGGATGAAAACGCCAGGCCCAGGCCAACCACCGCGGCCGCGACCGGTTGCAGGTGAAATCCGAATACCGCTATCAGCCCGATCGCCAGCGCCGATCCGAACACCTGCACCGCACCGGCGCCGAACACCGCGCGCCGCATCACCCACAGGCGTTGCGGCGACAGCTCCAGCCCGATCACGAACAGCAGCAGCGCGACCCCGAGTTCCGAGATACCCGATATCGCGTCGGGATTGCGCACCCAGCGCAAGCCATACGGGCCGATCACCACGCCCGCTGCGAGGTAGCCCAGCACCGAACCGAGCTTCAGTTTGCGCGCCAGCGGTACCGCGATCACCACCGCGACCAGGAATACCAGTACCGATGGCAGCCAGGAATGTCCTTGCACGGTCAGGGTCCGTCAGCATCGCCGAAGAGGATTATGGCAGCACGGATTTGACGTGCCCAAGCGGGGTCAGGGCACGCTCGCGGCCGGGTGTCAGCCACCGACCACGGCGCGGTGGGTGGGGTCAGCGAGGCCGCATGCCGCGCTTGCCCACGATCAGCGACGGGCTTGTTTCAGGGCCGGTCATAGCGGTCGTGGTGTCGCAACCAGTGGCCGGACTCGTTGCGTCCCAGCGGCGCGCGGTCGAGCCATTGATACACGCCCCACAGGCCATCCAGTCCGCGTGCGTAGGCGGAATAGGTGTGATAAACCACATCGCCTTCCAGCACGAACGCGCTCATACCCGGCAATTGCCGCATGAATGCGGCCGCATCGGTTCCGGCCTTTGCCGCCACCTGCGCGGCCATGGCTCCGTTTTCACCAGGCCGGACCGGCTGCCCGGGGCGATAGTTGTATTCGTAGTGTCCCTCGCGCTGCTGCTCCTCCGTCAAGGAGACGTTGAAGTCGAAGTTGAAATCTCCGGCGTGTGAAGACGCCCAGGGAAACGTCCAGCCCATGCGGCGCTTGAAGTCCTGCAGTTTCGCGAGCGGGGCTCGGGATATCGCCCAGAACTTCACGCCATGGTTCTCGAGATGCGTAACGATGCCGTTGAATCCGTCCGCCAAGGCCGAGCAACTCGGACACGCAGCTTTGTAGTCGGGACCGAACATCATGTGATAGACAATCAGTTGCGAGCGCGCCCTGAAGAGGCCCGCGAGCGAAGCGCCACCTTCGTCGGTCTCGAATCGGTAGTCCTTGTCGACCGGCACCCACGGCAGCGCCTGCCGTTGCCGTGCCAGCTCGTCGCTGCGATGCGTATGCTCCTTCTCCGCCTTCAGCAATTCGAGCCGTTGTTGCAGCCACTGTTCGCGGCTGCCGGTGTTGTGCGTGCTCATCATCTTCTCCTCGATGTCTGGCCCGCCGCCCGTTTCCGGACCCGCGGGATGGGTGGGTCGACGCACGATAGATTAGGCGCCCCGGCCCGCGTGCGGGAGTGACAAATGTGGCGCGACTGACATGGATTCGCTGATCACCGCTGCGGCGCGCGCGCTGTCCGCGGGTGACCCACTGGGTGCGCTGAAGCGGGTGGCCTTGCGCGACGATGCGCCGGCGCTCGCCTTGCGCGGCATCGCGATGGCGCAACTCGGCGATTTCGGTCGTGCCAAAGCGCTGGTGCAGCGCGCTGGGCGTGCGTTCGGCAAGCGCGAACCCGTGGCGCGCGCACGCTGTGTCGTCGCCGAAGCCGAAATCGCGCTCGCTTCGCGTGAACTGGGATGGCCCGAAAAAACACTCGCCACGGCGCGCGCCACACTGCAGGCGCACGGTGACCGGGTCAACGCCGCGCACGCGGCTTGTCTCGCAATTCGCCGTCAACTCCTGATCGGGCGCATTGACGAGGCAGAACGCGCACTTGCTGCGCTCGACCCTGCCGAATTGCCGCCCGCATTGCAGGCCATCCACGCACTGGTGGTCGCGGGTATCGCGATGCGCCGCATCCGCGCGGAAGCGGCGCGCGCCGCACTCGAGCGTGCCCGGCAGGCGGCGCAAGTGGCAGGCGTTCCCGCATTGACGGCGGAGATCGAAGGCGCGCGTCGCATGCTGGACGCACCGGCGGCGCGACTGGTCACACGCGGCGAGGGGCAATTGGTGGTGCTGGAACAAGTCGAGGTGTTGTTCGCGTCGAAAACGTTGGTCGTTGATGCATGCCGCCATGCGATGCGCGATGCGGATACCGTGATTCCGCTCGCGTCACGGCCCGTGCTGTTCGCGCTGGCGCGCGCTCTGGCCGAAGTTTGGCCTGCAGACATGCCGAGGAACACGCTGATCGCGCGCGCGTTCCGGACCCGCTACGCGGACGAGACCCATCGTGCGCGCCTCAGGGTCGAAATCGGCAGGCTGCGCAAGGCACTGCGGCCACTGGCCGATGTTCATGCCACGCCGCGCGGATTCAGGCTGTCGCCGCGCGTTGATCGTGAAGTCGTGGTGCTGGCCCAACCACTGGAAGAAAAACACGCGGCGATCCTGGCGTTGTTGGCCGACGGCGAAGCCTGGTCGAGTTCGGCCGTTGCGCTGGCACTGGCGATGAGTCAGCGCAACGTGCAACGCGCACTCTTTGCGCTGGCCTCGGCAGGCAAGGTGCAATCGTTCGGTCGCGGGCGAACGCGTCGCTGGCTGACACCGCCGGTACCGGGATTCGCGACAAC
>JBOHYV010000236.1:0-4568 GCA_050738135.1 Rhodanobacteraceae bacterium
GCATCAGATCGCCCCACGTAGGCTTGCTCTGGCCAGGTACGTAGCCCTGCGCGGGCAGCGGGTCGATTTCCGGCGTAAACAAACGCGCGCTCTTTTGCGGAAGCGGGTCGCCCGAAAGCAGCTTCAATACCGTCAGCGTCGTGATTGACGCGCCGATGCCGAGGCCGAGCGCGAGCACCATCAACGCGGTCAATACGCGATTGCGCTTGAAGCTGCGCAAGGCAAGGTCGAGGTAGTAGGTGAACATGTCGATTTACTCTCCGGCTTTTCTTATCTCGTCATTCCGGGGCTGCCCGCGATTTTTGCGGGCAGAACCCGGAATCCAGTTCCTGATTCCTCAACGAAGCGCAAGCTGGATTCCGGGTTCCATCGCGATGGAGCTGCGATGGCCCCGGAATGACGACAATTTGGGGTGTCGGCTCCAGATTCCTGTCGTCTGTGTTTCCATCACACACTCCTCGTCGCCACCACCGGTGGCACGGCCGCGGCGCGCAAAGCAGGTACCAATACCGCCAACTGCCCCAGCAACCACAAAGCCACCACGCCGACCGGCAGGTACCAAAGCGGCAGGCGCGGCACTTCGAAAAACTTCATCAACAGCAGGTTGACCACGATCGCGAGGATGATCCCCAGCACGATCCCGAACGTGACGATCAGGAAATTCTCGGTCTGGAAGTAGCGCAGGATGTCGGCGCGCGTCGCCCCCAGCGCACGGCGGATGCCGATCTGCTTGCGCCGTTGCGCGACCCAGAAACTGGCGAGCCCCACAATGCCGAACGCGGTGACGCCCAGCAGCGCCACGATCACCCCGATCAAGAGGCCAGCCATCGAGCGATCGGTCTTGAAGAACTCGGCGCGTAGTGTCGGCAGACTGCGGCTATCTTCGCGGTCCAGTACCGCGTCGGGTGCAATCTTCGCGACCGCCGCGCGCGCCTCTACCATCACGTGGTCCAGATTCGCGGGATTGCGCACGCGGATCAGGTAGGTACCCGCGAGCAGGCCGCCTGGCTGCGCGGGCACGAACACCGACCACCCCGGCGCGCGCTTGCCAAATTTCACGGGCTGCGACATCGCCAGGTTGGCGACCACACCGATGACGCGGAAACCGATCGGTCCCGTCCAGAATTGCTTGCCCAAGGGACTTTCGCCCGGCCACAATCGCTCCGCGAGCGCGCGACTGATCAGTACGCTGGGCGATGAGGGCATGAAGCCGTGCAATTCGCCGTAATCGTCTGCCGGCGGCATCATACCGGCAGTCAGCTTCAAACCCAGCGCCTTCGGCATGCCGGGATTACCGAGGTAAAACTCGACGACGGTGTTGTAATCGTTCAGGTTCTTGTCGTCTGGGCCCACCGTGTTGATGCCTGCGACGCCACTTTGGGGCCCAAACGGCACGGAACTGATCACGTGCACCGATTGCACGCCCGGTATCGCCGAGAGCCCTGCGACCATCCGGGCATTCAAGTCAGTCGCATGTTTGGGGTCGAACCCGGTCACCACGATTTCGCCGAGCGAAGCTTCATCCACGCCGCTTTGAAGGTTCATCGTCGACAACCGATTCGCGATCAGGAACACCGCATTGATCAAGACCGCGCACGCCAATGCGATTTCCATCGCGATCAGGAACGTCGCGAGTTTGTGTTTTTTCAGTGCGGCAAGGATGGGTTGGATTTGCATGGTGACTCGACTCCGATTGTTCGCCTGCCCGGTATGGACGAATGCGAAAACGCGTTCGTCATTCCGGAGCTGCCCGCGCTGTTTGCGGGCAGAATCCGGAATCCAAGTCTCGGCTCCGGCATGGACAAAGAGCTGGATTCCGGGTTCCGTCGCCAATGACGCCGGCGACGGTCCCGGAATGACGATGCTCCCTGAAATTCGCGACTTCCATGGATCGCGCCCTACAACGTTTTCAACTGCAATGCCGGTGCGACGCGGCTGGCGCGCAGCGCAGGCAGCGCGCCGGCAATCAGGCTCACCGCGATCGCCAGCGCGAAAGTGATCACGAACATGGACACGTCCATGTGCACTAGATCGGAATACGGCGGCTGTTGGCGGCGCACCAGCCACAGGCCGGCCAGCGTCAGCAGCCAGCCGCCGATGCCACCGATAAGCCCGATCAGGCCGGCTTCGGTCAGGCATTGCGCGAACACCGCGTGGCGCGACGCGCCGAGTGCTCGCCGGATGCCGATCTCGCCGGCGCGGCGCATGAACTTGGCCAGCAGCAGCCCGACCGTGTTGAACAGGCAGATCACGAGGAACGCGAACGCCAGCCAGGTCTGCAGTCGCACGTTGCTCGGAATGAGGTCGTTGTGGCCGAGCCACTGCATCAGGTTCATCATCCTGGTGTCGGTCTGCGAAAACTGGCCCAGCGCCTTCTGCTGCTGCGCATAGTTCACAAGGAATTGGCGATACGCGGCGACCTTTGCTGGCGTATCCAATTGCACCCACATTTGAATCCACAGACACGGCGAGTTTTCGAGATGTCCCGGCGTCTTCGGCACGGCCCAGCAAGTCTCCTGCTGGAAATTGCCGGCGTTGATCGCAAGGCCCGTCTGGAACGGCAGCATCACGTCCTCCGGCCGGGAGAACGCGCTCCCCGTCGAACCGAGGTTCGCGCCGCCACCCGCGACGTCATAGAACACCGGATGCGGCCGCCAATGAGCCAGCACGCCGACGATGCGCACGTTGCTGTCTTTCAGGCGCAGGGTCTCGCCCACGCTGTTCTTGCCACCGAACAGCTTGTCGTTGAGGTCGCTTGAGATCACCGCGACGCGCGCACGATTCTTGCCATCTTCGGGCGTCCACGCGCTACCGTACGCGAACGGCACGTTGAACATCGGGAAGAAGTCCGAGGTCGTGGACAGCACCGTGAGCATCCGTGGCGGATGGTTCACGCTGGGCGCGCTGACTTTGGCCTGACTGTCCACCACCAGCGCCTGCCGGTCCGCGCGGTGTGCGCGCCACAGATCTACCGCCGAACGGTAATCCAGCATGTCGAGTGGTTTGCCATGACTGAAGCTCTGCGGGCTGGCGTCCACCTGCGGATAGAAAATGTGCGCGCTCTTGCCCGGCAGCGGGTCGCCGGAAAGGATGTGCATCACCGTCAGCGTGGTCATGCTGGCGCCGATGCCGACGGCGATCGCCAGCACCATCAATACCGTCAGCAGCTTGTTGCGCTTCAGGCTGCGCAAGGCGAGGTCGAGGTAATAGGCAAACATCATTCAGTCACTCCGATTCACTTCTTCCCCTTCCGCGGGAAGGGCAAGCTTGTCTTCCCCCTTCGCACGCGAAGGGGGACCGAGGGGGATGGCTCTTTCATCTCCGGAGCACATCCCCATGGCGCATTCGCGCCGACCCCCTTCGTTTCGAAGGGGGTATGCATCACACGCTCCGCGTCGCTTCCACCGGCGACACCCGCGAAGCGCGCAGCGCCGGCGCGAAGACCGCGCCCTGTCCCAGCACCAGCAACACCACCACGCCAACCAGCACGTACACCAGCGACATCCGGTCCATCTGGAACTGCCGCATCATCCACAGGTTCAGGCCGACCGCGAGGACCGCGCCGAGCACCACGCCGGCGCCCGCAATCAGCAGGTTTTCGGTCTGGAAATAACGCAGGATGTCGCGTCGGGTTGCGCCCAGCGCGCGACGAATGCCAATCTGTTTGCGGCGTTGCCCGACCCAGAAACTGGTGAGCCCGACGATGCCCGCGCCGGTGACGCACAGCAGGATCACGCAGATCACGCTCATCAGGATGGCCATGCCGACATCGGCGCGATAGGCAAAGGCACGTATGGCGGCAAACGAATGCACGCTGCTGTCACGGTAACTGCCGCCCGTCTGGATCACCCGCATCGGATCGGATGCGTACAGGGCCTTGACCGCTTCATGCATCGCGGCTTGCAGCCGCCCGGGTTTGACGCGGATCGCATAGCGCGAAAAGGTGGCGTCCAGCCGGGTCGGGATCAGCACCGAGTTCCAGGTCCAGGCGCTGGCCCAGCTGCCCACCGCGGGAACCTGCATCCGCGCGACCACGCCAATGATCCGGCTGGGGTGATCGCGGGAAATGTAGATGACCTTGCCGACCGCGTTCTGGCCGGGAAACAACTTGTCGGCCAGGGCCTTGGTGACGATTACCAGCGGCGGCCGCTGATGGCCGCGAAACCCCTTGTGATCCACCTCGGCGGGCGTGAAGTCGCGGCCGGCAATCAGCTTGAGACCGAGGGTGGGAATCATCCGGTCGGTGCCGAAATAATCCGCGGCCTGCGCGGTCTGGTCCCGCTGGTTCGGCTTCAGCCCGACGCCGCCGCTCCAGGTGCTGTTGCTGAGCGGCAGCGTGTTGATGGCGATCGCCGATTGCACGTCAGGCAAATTGCGCAAGGTAGCCACGTCGGTCTGTTGCATCGCGTCCAGCTTGTCGATGCTCGCCGCGTCGTCGCCGGTCGGAGCGCCAACCCAGCTTTGCGTCAGCTCGAACAGGTTCTGTTCGTCGAGGCCGGTTGGGCGCTGGATGCGTTCGATGCGCTGGCCGATGATGAACACCGCGTTGCACACGATCGCCAGCGTCA
>JBOHYV010000237.1:0-4567 GCA_050738135.1 Rhodanobacteraceae bacterium
AGCGACGGGAAGCACGAACCGCTGGACGCTTTTCGCTATTTCACCAAAGAGTGGTGGACTGCGCCGCCGGTGAATCCGCCCGCCACGCCGGGCCTGCACCGTTTTGTGTGGGACCTGCACTACCCGCGGCCGCGCTCGCCCAGCTACACCTATTCGATCGCCGCGGTGTTCGGCAAGGACACGCCAATCCTGCCGGAGGGGCCGTTCGTGCTGCCGGGCCATTACACGGTGGTGTTGAAGGCTGGCGGCAAGACGCTCAAGCAGCCGCTGACGGTAACAATGGATCCGCGCGTGCACACCAGCGCAGCCGATTTGCAGTCCGCGCTGACGTTCTCGCGACAGGTGGACCACGCGCTGGCGCAAGCTTCGGTGGACGCCGCGCAGCAGCGCTCGGTCACTTCGCAGCTCGAAAAACTGGCAGGGAAACTGCAGCACGAAACAGGGCATGCCAACTTGCTGACCGATGTGCAGGCGGTACAGGCGAAACTCGAGACGCCCAAAGGTGCAAAGCTGGACGAGGCGGCCGACTTCGAGGCCATCGGCGGCATCCTTGCAGGCGTCGAGTCGGACATGGAGTCGGCAGATGTCGCGCCCAACCAGGGCCAGCGCAAGGTGCTGGCGAATTGCAATGCGCGCCTGCAACGCACGCAGGTCGACTGGGGATCGCTGCAACAACACGCGCTGGCGAAGCTCGATGCGGACCTCAAGGCTGCCGGCATGCCGGCGATCATCGTGCCGCTTCCGGCTGATCTGGTCATGCCGGCACGGGCGAATGGTGGATCCGATCTGCCATGACGTGCGGGAGATGACGCCGGGTGGCGGCTGTGCCACCATCAACCGGTGCTCTCATGGAAATTGGCAGCCATGCAATCCGCAGCTGTCGCTGGCAGGCAGGAACTTCCCATCCACACCGACGCCCCATTGCTCTACGCCGGTTTCTGGCGCCGGGTGGTGGCGTGGTTCATCGACCTTCTGATTGTTTCCGTCGTGGCGTGCGTTCTGGTGCTGGCTTTCGGTACCTGGCTCATCGTGCCATGGGCCATGCTGGGCGGCGCCCATGGCTCGGCGACGGCCAGGCTCGTCGACATCGCGATGCTGCCCTTCGGATGTGTGGTGGTGTGGCTTTACTACGCCGTGTGCGAGTCGTCGCGCTGGCAGGCGACGTTCGGGAAATTGTTGCTGCGCCTGCGGGTCATCGATGAATACGGCGCACGGATCGATTTTGCCCGCGCCAGCGGCCGCTTCTTCGGCAAATTCGCATCCACTGCGGTTCTGTGCCTGGGCTTTTTGCTGGCCGCCTGGAGCGTACGCAAACAGGCGCTGCACGATTTCATGGCCTATTGCTGCGTGGTGCGCAGGGATGGGCTGATTGCATGGCAGGAGGGGCAGGCGCTGCAATCCGGTTCAAATCCTGCGCTGCCTGCTCCCACGCCCAGAACCGCCATGCCGGGCTGGGCGATCGCCCTGCTCGTGATCCTGGGAACGTTTTTCATCGCCATTCCCGTGTTTGCCATTCTCGCCGCGATCGGGGTTCCCGCGTATCAAGGCTACGCGGTGCGCGCCGAAGTTTCCCAAGGCGTCGAGTTGACCGCCCGTCCGCGCGCGCTGATCGGTGAATACATCGGCTTGCGCGGCACGCTGCCCGGCAGCAATGCCGATCTGGGCCTGCCCCGACCCGAGGCAATACGCGCGCGTTACGTCAGCAGCGTGCGGGTTGCGAACGGCAAGGTGGTGGTGACGTTCGGCAACCAGGCCAGTCCACTGATCCGCGGTGGCCACGTGGTGATTTCACCGCTGGGCAACGCCACCATGCTGCGCTGGCGTTGCCGCAGTCCGGACATCGACGTGAGATATCTACCCCGTCAGTGCCGCGATTGAGCCGCGCTCGCAGCCGACGTCGACGGTATGCTTTTCCGAGTCCCGAGTCCCGGCTTTCAAGCCGCCTGTCGCGCAGCGCGCTTGCGGTCCATTTCGGTGAGATGCTTCTTGCGCAGGCGGATTTCCTTCGGCGTCACTTCGACCAGTTCGTCGTTGTCGATGAACTCCAGCGCCTGCTCCAACGAAAGTTTTAGATACGGCGTCAGCGTCAGTGCGTCGTCTTTCATCGCGGCGCGTACGTTGGTGAGCTGCTTGGCGCGCAGCGCATTGACAGTGAGGTCGTTGTCCTTGGCGTGGATGCCGACCAGCTGGCCCTCGTAGATCTGCACACCCGCATCGATCAGCATCCGGCCGCGATCCTGCAGGCCGTACAGCGCGTACGCGGGCGCAGGCCCCGTACCGTTTGAAATCATCACGCCGTTGGCGCGCTTGCCGATCACGCCCTCGGATTTCGGGCCGTAGTGATCGAACACGTGGAACATCAGGCCGGTACCGGCGGTGAGGGTGCGAAACTCCGTCTGGAAACCGATCAGCCCGCGCGCCGGGATCATGTATTCGAGGCGCACGCGGCCCTTGCCGTCGGGCTCCATGTTCTTGAGCTGCGCGCGGCGGGTGCCGAGCTTTTCCATCACGCCACCCTGGTAGGCCTCTTCCAGATCGACGAGCAGTTGTTCCCAGGGTTCCTGCAGCACGCCGTCGATCTCGCGCACGATCACCTCCGGGCGCGACACCGCAAGTTCGTAGCCTTCCCGGCGCATCGTTTCGATCAGGATGGAAAGGTGCAGTTCGCCGCGCCCCGACACCTTGAACTTGTCCGGATCGGCCGTGTCCTCGACCCGCAGCGCGACGTTGTGCAGTGTCTCGCGGGTCAGTCGCTCGCGAATCTGCCTCGACGTAAGAAACCTGCCGCCGGAGAGCTCCTTGTTGCCGGCGAACGGCGAGTTGTTGACCTGGAAGGTCATGCTGATGGTCGGCTCGTCCACGTTCAGCCCGGGCAACGCTTCCACCGCCGACGGGTCGCACACGGTGTCGGAGATGCCAAGGTCCTCGATGCCCGAAACCGCGACGATGTCGCCGGCCTGCGCTTCGGCGACTTCGCGTCGTTCCAGGCCCATGAAACCCAGGACCTGCAGAATCCGGCCGTTGCGGCGATTGCCTTCGTGGTCGACGATCACCACCGGCATGTTGGTGCGAGCCCTGCCGCGCTGGATGCGGCCGACCCCGATCACGCCGACGTAGCTGGAATAGTCGAGCGACGACACGCGCATCTGGAACGGTCCGTCGGGATCGACCTGCGGGGCTTGCACGTGCTCGACGATGGCCTCGAACAACGGCGTCATGTCACCCGAGCGCACCCCGGATTCGAGGCTGGCATAGCCGTGCAGCGCCGAGGTGTACACCACCGTGAAATCCAGTTGTTCCTCGTTCGCACCGAGCCGATCGAACAAATCGAAGGTCTGGTTGACGACCCAGTCTGGGCGCGAACCGGGGCGGTCGATCTTGTTGACCACGACGATCGGCCTGAAGCCCATCTGGAACGCCTTCTGGGTCACGAACCGCGTCTGCGGCATTGGCCCATCCATTGCATCGACCAGGATCAGCACCGAATCGACCATGCTCAGCACGCGCTCGACTTCGCCGCCGAAGTCGGCGTGTCCGGGCGTGTCCACGATGTTGATGCGCCACTCATCGCCGCGCGGATCGGTCCAGCGGATCGCGGTGTTCTTCGAAAGAATCGTGATGCCGCGCTCGCGCTCGAGGTCGTTCGAGTCCATCACGCGATCCGGCACCGCCATACGCGCCGAGAGCGTGCCGGACTGTTTCAGCAGCTGGTCGACCAAGGTGGTCTTGCCGTGATCGACATGGGCGACGATCGCGATGTTGCGAAGGTTCTGGATTGACATAACCGAAGCGACCGCGCAGTGGCGGTCGACGAAAGGAAAAGGACTGGGCACGCCCTGACGTGCAGGACACGCATTATATACCCGCGCGGGCCTTCCCACGCGCGGGAAAGCCTGTCGCTGTTAAGCTGACGGATTGTCTCAGGGACCTCCACCATGACCGACCTCACCGCCACGTTCCGGACCTCGCAGGGTCCGATCCACGTTCGCCTGTTCGCGGACAAGGCGCCGCTCACCGTCGCCAATTTCGTGAACCTCGCGCAGCGCGGGTTCTACGATGGCCTGGATTTCCATCGCGTGATTCCGGATTTCATGGTCCAGGGTGGTTGCCCGAACGGCACGGGAACGGGCGGGCCAGGTTACAAGTTCGAGGATGAATGCCGCGCGGACCTGAAGCACGATGCTCCGGGCAAGCTGTCGATGGCCAATGCCGGCCCCGGCACCAACGGCAGCCAGTTCTTCATCACCCACGTGCCGACGCCGTGGCTGGACGGCAAGCACACCATCTTCGGCGAAGTGGTCGCGGCGGACGACCAGAAAGTCGTGAACGCGATCCGCCAGGGCGACACGATCGAAAAAATCACGGTCGAGGGTGACGCGGCGTCATTGCTCGCAGCGAACGAAGAGCACGTGAAGCAATGGAACGCCGCACTGGACGCACGCTGATCCGCGTACGTTGCCCAAAAAAGAGGGCGGCTGCAGGGCCGCCCTCCGGGAACAAAGGTCAGGTCTTGAGTTTTCTGCCCCTGATCAGGTGGTAGATGAACAGCAGGATGATCGCGCCGATC
>JBOHYV010000238.1:0-4550 GCA_050738135.1 Rhodanobacteraceae bacterium
GATGCGCGCGCCGCCGAGGTCATCGCGCGCATGCACCGCCGCCGCCGCGACTCCTACGCCAGCGGCGCGTGGAAGCCGACGTTGTTCAAGGTAAGTTGATCGCGGCCGCTTGCAGCAGGTCGGGCTGGCGCCGACTTTATCGGCGAAAGCCCGACATCGTTGCGCTCGAAGCACCGCGTCGGGCTGCACCAAGCCCAACCTATCGTTCCAGGATCGCCACCACACCCATCCCGCCCGCGGTGCAGATCGAGATCAAGCCACGGCCCGAACCTTTCCGGGCCAGCAGTTTCGCAAGCGTCGCCACGATCCGCGCGCCGGTTGCGGCAAACGGGTGGCCGGTCGCGAGGCTCGAACCGTTGACGTTGATCTTCGCTACGTCGATCGATCCCAGAGGGGCGTCCAGCCCCAGCCGTTTCCGGCAGTAGTCCGCCGATTCCCACGCGCGCAACTGGCACAGCACCTGCGCCGCGAAGGCCTCGTGGATCTCGTAGAAATCGAAGTCCTGCAACGTCAAACCGGCGCGTTGCAGCATCCGCGGCACCGCGACGGTCGGCGCCATCAGAAGCCCTTCACCGTGCACGAAATCGACGCCGGCAACTCCCGCGAACGTGAGATACGCCAGCACCGGCAGCTTGCGTTCGGCCGCCCACTGTTCGCTGGCCAACAGCACCACCGCCGCGCCATCGGACAAGGCCGAGGAATTGCCGGCGGTCAGCGTGCCCTGGCCGGATGCCTTGTCGAAAGCGGGCTTCAGTGACGCGAGTTTTTCCAGCGTGGTGTCGGGGCGCAGCAGGTTGTCGCGCGTGACGCCCCGGAACGGAATCACCAGATCCTCGAAGAAGCCGGCAGCATACGCCGCGGCGAGTTTGCGATGACTGCCGAGCGCCCATTGATCCTGTTCGGCGCGGCCGATCTTCCATTCGCGGGCCATCTTCTCGCAATGCTGTCCCATGGACAGGCCGGTGCGCGGTTCAACCACACCGGGCGCCACCGGCTTCAACTCGCGCAGACGAAAACCGTGCGTGGCCGCACGCAGCTTTTGCCCCACGGTCCTGGCACGATTCAAATCCAGCAGGCGCCGCTGCAGGCGATCGGAATAGGTCAGCGGTACCTGGCTGGTGGTGTCCGAGCCGCCGCCGATGCCGGCCTCGATCTGGCCGGTCGCGATTTTTTGCGCGACGAGGACCGCATTGTCCAGCGAAGTGCCGCAGGCACGCGCGGTGGTGAACCCCGGCGTGGTCATGGCCAGGCCCGACGATTGCAGCGCCTCGCGCGCAAGGTTCCAGTCGGCCGGATGCTTCATCACCGAGCCGAACGCGACCTCGCCCAGCTCCACGTCGTTGAGACCGAATTTCTCCACCAGCGCGCCCAGCACTTCCACCGACATCCCGAAATTGCCGAGATCGGCATAGGCCGTGTCGCGCTTGCAGAATGGAATGCGCACGCCACCCAGCACGGCGACGCGGCGGGTTGCAGGGATCATGACGAAGGTTCCTCAAGACAATGATTGAATTGTAGGAGTGCCAGCGCGAAGCGCTTGCTCCCCTTTTTGCGCGCGACCGATTCCCCTCTCCCACCGGGAAAACCGCCGTCCATAGCGCGAGAGCGCCGTGGTGGCGCGCAGCGCCGGGTGAGGGTTCGGCAGCGCGTGGTGTCGATGCGAGACGCCAGTTCGTACCCTCACCCCCAACCCCCCCCCATCCCGATGGGAGAGGGGAGCAAAGGCGGTCCTACCTGAACTCGATGAATCCACGCCGCAATATCCTGTAGGGCTCTTCTTCCATCCCGAGCGACAGATAAGTCTGCTGTGCGCGCGCGTTCTCGCGTTCGACATACAACCGCAATCCGACCGCACCGGCCTCGCGTGCGCGGCGTTCCACTTCCGCGTACAGCGCGCGGAACGCGCCGTGACGCCGCGCCGCCTGCACCACATACACGCTCTGGATCCACCACCAGTCGCCGTTGCGCCAATCGCTCCATTCATGCGTGACGAGCAGGCAGCCGGCAGGCCCTCCATCACGTTCGGCCACCAGGTAAAAGCCGCGGCGCGGATCGTCGAACACCGCGCGCGTCCCGCGCGTCAGCGTGTCGTGGTCGAGGTTCTTGCGCTCCGTTTCACGCGCCATCGCGGCATTGCAATCGGCGAGGAACGGGACGTCATCGATGGTCGCAGCACGAATGATGATGGGCATGGTTGTACGGAGTGGACATCGAGGATCGGGGACTCGGGACTCGGGACTCGAGATCGGGGACTCGGGACTCGGGACTCGAGATCGGGGACTCGGGACTCGAGATCAGGGACTCGGGACTCGAGATCGGGGACTCGGGACTCGGGGACTCGGGGACTCGGGGACTCGGGACTCGGGGACTCGGGGACTCGGGACTCGGGACTTGGGGACTCGGACAAGCCTATCAAGCTTCGTCATTCCGGGGCCATCGTCGGCTTTATCGACGATGGAACCCGGAATCCATCTTGTTGTACTCTGGAGTGTCAAGAATGGATTCTGGGTTCTGCGCTGCACGCGCAGCACAACCCCGGAATGACGAGGCTATTTTTTCGAGTCCCGAGCCCCCGGTCCCGGGTCCCGGCTCTTCCGCGAACTGCCCAGCTTTCGCGTCAGTGTGTTGCGTCCCAGCCCCAGCGCCTGCGCGGCGTGCTGGCGGTGCCCCTTGCAGGCATCCAGCGCAGCATCCAGCAATACCCGGTCAAAGCGTTCGCGTGCATTGGCGTGCACCTGTTTCGCACCCGCGGCGAGCTCGGCGTCGGCCCAGCTCCGCAACGCGGTTTCCCATGGCAATGACGTGCCGGTTGTTGCTGCACCGGCGTCGCGAACTCCGGTTTCGCCCAGATCCTCGCTTCGGATGCTGGCGCCCGAGGCGATCACTGCCAACCGTCGGCACAGGTTCTCGAGTTGCCTCACGTTGCCCGGAAATGCCAGCTTCGCCAGTGCCTGCAGGGCTGCCTGCGTGAAGTGCTTTTCCGGCAGCTTCAATTCATGCGCGGCGTCGCCCAGGAATTGCCGGGCCAGCAAGGGGATGTCTGCGTGGCGTTCGCGCAATGCAGGCAGGTGGATGCGCACCACATCGAGCCGGTGCATCAAGTCGGCGCGAAACTCGCCGCGCACCACTTTGGCATCGATATCCTGATGGGTGGCCGCCAGGATACGCACGTCGCTGCGGATCAATTCACGCCCCCCCACGCGGTAGAACTCGCCGCCCGCGAGCACCCGCAGCAGGCGCGTTTGCAGACCCAGCGGCATGTCGCCGATTTCATCCAGAAACAACGTGCCGCCTTCGGCCTGCTCGAAGCGGCCCGCGTTGCGACGTTGCGCACCGGTGAACGCGCCGGCTTCGTGGCCGAACAGTTCCGATTCCAGCAATTCGCCGGGGATCGCCGCGGTATTGAGCGCGACGAAGGGGCGCGTGCGGCGCGCGCTTTCCTCGTGCAATGCATGCGCGACCAGCTCCTTTCCGGTACCGGTTTCACCGGTGATCAACACATTCAAATTGCTCGCCGCGACGCGGCCGATCAGCCGGAACACCTCGCGCATGGATGCGCTTTCACCCAGAAGAGCGTGCCGCGATGGAGCATCGCGCGGCGCGGCGCCGGATTGCGTCGACCCGGTCAGGGCACGCTGGACGGCGGACCGCGCCTGCGCAAGGTCGAACGGCTTAGGCAGGTAGTCGGCTGCGCCCTCGCGGTACGCCGCAGCGGTGGTGGCGACGTCAGTGAACGCGCTCATCACGATCACCGGCAAGTCTGGGTGCGCGACCTTGACCTCGCGCAGCAGGGCAAGGCCGTCCGCGCCGGGCAGGCGCACGTCGCAGATCAGGAGTTCCGGAGCTGCCTCGCGCAGCGCGCGCTGCACGGCTTCGGCATCGGCAAATTCGGTGACGTGGTGTCCCGCGTCGCGCAAGGCCGTCGCCAGCACGAAGCGTACCGCGCGGTCATCATCGGTAATGTAGATCTCGCTCATCCGCGATCTCCTGCACGTGGGTGACGCGGCAGCAGCAGCACGAAACGTGATCCGGCTTCGCACCGCTGGAAAATCAGTTCGCCACCATGCTCGCGCGCGATTTCGCGCGTCAGCGCAAGGCCCAATCCGCTGCCGCCCGGGCGGCCGGACACCATCGGCTCGAACAGCATGGAGGCAAACGCATCGGCCACGCCCTCGCCGTCGTCCTCGACCTCGATGCGCAGCGCCGGCACCCGCTGTCCAAGTCCGTCGCGCCATCCGGCCTCGGCACGGCTGCGCAGGGTGATCCGTCCGGCCTGCGCTTCGACCGCATTGCGCACGAGATTCAGCACCGCTTGCATCAGGCGATCGGGATCACCCTGCCACGCCGGCAGGCTGGGGTCGTAATCACGCACGATCGTGACGTCATTGCGCTCGGCCACCAGCAGCCCCGCCACGTGTTCCAAGAGCGCGTGCACGTTCACCGCGCGGATCGCCATCGTGTTGCGGCCGCCCAGCAGCCGCTCCGTCAGCGTCGCCAGGCGCGATGCCTCGGCATGGATCAGCTGCGCGAGTTCGCGCTGCCTCGAATCG
>JBOHYV010000239.1:0-4548 GCA_050738135.1 Rhodanobacteraceae bacterium
GCTGCAGTGTCCAATGCGGCGGCTTTTCGTGGGTGGCCTGATTGACGCCATCGCGATCCAGACGATCCTCGATCTGTTCTTCGTCGAGGCCGGCGGCCGTGGTATCCAGCCTTGCGAGCAGCACCGCTTCGTCCGTCCATGCGCTGTCAGCGGCCGCCGGGCGCGCATGCATCGCGCGGGCCTTGCCGGCTGCAGGGTTGGCAATCGATCGGGATGACGATCCGAACATCACTCGTTTCCATGGCGGGGGACACGCGTCCACGGAACGAGCGATGGATCCGTGGGCTTACATTATTTGTGCGATCGTCCCTGATCGCCGCCTCGTTCGGCGATACGGCGAAAAAATGAACTCGAGCGCGTGGATGCCAGAACGGCCCTCCATGGCCTGACTTTCCACAACAGCCGCGTCGCATGAAAGGTTGCGGAAGACGCTCATGTGACTGCCCGTGAGTGACCCGCCACAGGGCGGCACGCAGCGATCATGGCGATCACGCCGCAGTCTGCGACTGCGACCGCGGCGCGGGCACGGTCACGCTCCACTCGCGACGTCGGCCGTCGCGGCGGTTCGAATGCGCATGACGGGCTGCCAGGCGCGCGCGCAGGAAATTGCGAAGGAGGTTCATGGCCCATCTCCTCTTCAAGCAGTGCCGCGGCACCGCTCAAGGGACGGGCCGGACGCGCCTAGTCGGGGCGGGTACCAGCCGTCCGGGCGCGGTCGCCGCGGATCGGTTCGATTTTGGCCGCCGCCACCCGATGCAAGCGGATGCCGGCGGTGCGACTAGGGTGTACGTCCATGGTCATGGTTGATGAAGGGTAGTGCCAACACGCGCAGCGCGCCCGTCGGCGCATGCATTGTCGTATCACCCCGCGCCCCAGTCAACCCTTTGGCCGTGTATCGAAACCCTCGCGCTGGCGCGTGGCAGCCATCGCACAGGGGGACGCGGAGCCCATGACTGGAGACCGGTGCCGGCGCGATACGGACGCAGCAGCCACGGCTATTCGTGCACGTGCAGGTGTTCGACCAGCAGATGGAGCTTGGCCTGCATGTACGCCTGCGGGCGGCTTCCCTGGGCGGCATAAAAAGCGGTATACAACACCGGCGGCGCTTTCAGCGAGGCGCCAAGTACCGTCGTGATCTTCATGACGTCGTTGTCGTCACGCGCCACGCCGTCGTACGGATGTTGGCGCTCCACCACTTTTTGCCAACGCTGCTTCCAGGTATCACTGAGATCGGGTGAAGGCCCGACATGGCGCGCGACATTGATCCAGTTGTCGAAGTCGTGGTCGACCTTTACCCGAATGTCGCCCACATCCCAATCCACCTTGTCGTGTTCGGGGAAATAGGTGAAGCCCAGCATCAGTTCGCTGTCGGGATTGATCTTCTGCAATTTCGGAGTGAAATTGAAATCGACACGTTGCGAGGCGTAGCTGAATTGTTTGCCGTAATCGAAGGCGATGTGGATGTTCTTGAATGCGCCCGGCAACAGCGACGCGTTCTGCAGATATTCCTTCCATTGCGCCAGGGTTCCATCGTAGGCCACGTACAGGAAATCGGTCATGGCCTCGAGGTTGATGAGGTAGTCGTTTCCCTCGCTTGCCGGCAGCATCCGCAAGATGCCGTCGTAGCCGTCCGGCACGGGCAGCGCCAGCACGATGATGCGCCCGTTGACGAACGGCACGGGCCACATCCGCACCTGCCAATGCCGCTGCCAGCGATCGGTGTAAACCGTGTCCAGCGCGGGCTTGCCCAACGAGGTGACCTTGATCTTCTCCGAGCCGACCTTGCGGTGCATGAACCCGAGGCTCAACAAGATGTCCATCAACCGATCCGGATCATCGTAAAGCTGCCGGTCGGTGATGTTGTCCGGCTTGCGCAGGTGAAACAGCAGGTTCTTGCCGACCTCGCCGACCTCGACATAGCCGCTGTCCGGCAACTGGCCCTTGCCGAGGTGCTTGGCCGCCGGCAGCCAATCCCCCGCACTGTTGCGCTCGAGCAAGCGTGGAAATGCCTGCATCCCGGCTACGCCCCGCATCACCTGGTTCGAGCCGGTACCGCGGGGGAACACCTGATCGGGCTGTTTGGCGAGCAACGCCTTCAACTGGCCGTCAACATAACCGTGGCGCAACTTGAGGAACCTGGCATAGAAATCGTCCAGGCTCACCGGCAGGGGAAACTGCGCCTTGAAGGTGCCGGTGATCGTGGTGTCGAAGAGATCGAACCCGTACGGCACGCGGCGGTCGAACACGGCCTGGTTTGCGGGCGCGTTCAGCACCTCGCTGATCGGAAGCGCATAGTTGAGGTTCTCGTTGGGTGATTTCATCAGCACCACCCCGATGACCTTGCCGTTCTGGTCCAGCAGCGGACCGCCGCTGTTGCCCGGTGACGCCGCCGCCGAAAAGCGTATCCATTTCCATTGCCCGTCCTGCTGCTCGGGCGTGTTGGACGTATACAAGCCCTTGCGGGCGACCACACCGGTGCCGAGGGCATTGCCGACCGCGTACACCGTCTGGTTCAGGACCGGGCTGGCATCGACCTGCAGCGCAACGTCGGCCTTCGGTTGCGTCACCAGCGAAAAAACCACGAAATCCTTGCGCAGGGAGAATTTCTCGATCTTGTCGATGGCGTACACGTGCCCGCTGGAATCGCGCAGCTCCGGGGGGCCCCACAGGCTGTCCAGGCCGGTCAGCAATACATGTCCGGCCGTGACATAGCGGTTGTGGCCCAGCGCAAACGCCGTGCCGATCGAATGATACTTGTCGGTGCGCTGCTGGTAGGGCAGCAAGTCCAACGGCAGGGGTTTTTCGTAGGTCACGCCAGTATCCGTCGGCTTGGCTGCCACCACCTCGAAGGTGGCCGCATCGAGCTTCGACAGCATCGCGGGATCGAGACCCTGCGCGAAAACCGCTTTCGGGAAAATTCCGTACGCCAACAAGGCAACCACCAGGATCGCGAGGCCCGGTGTCGGCAGCAGCCGGCGGCGAGCGGCGAAGGCAATGACGCGCATGGAAACTCCTTCGGGGTTCATTCCCTGGCAGCTGTGTGTATGCGGACCGCCGGACCGTTTCGAAGCCCCGCCGCGCATCATCCGCAATGGCTTGCATCCGGCCGCAGCACCGAGCCGGCCGGAAAAGTATACGCTCGGAGAAACACGCCGCGCGGACCGTGCGCGTCAGCCAATCCACGCGGACCGTGCAACGGCCCACGAGGCAAGGCGACGCGGCAGCATGTCGCTTCGCGGTATCATGAGCCGTTGACCCGTCCGGTTTTTCCTGAAATGTTGCCTCGAACCCAGCACGTCCGCTTGCTCCTGCTCGCCATTGCCGTCGTCCTTCTCGCCGCCTGCGCCTCGCACCCGCAGTGGCAACTCGATGACGTGCAAGGGCACATGCCGGACCTGAAGTTCCAGATGACCAACGATGCAGGCCAGCCGGTCACGGCGAAGACGTACCGGGGCAAGATCGTGCTGCTGTATTTCGGCTACACGCATTGTCCCGACGTATGCCCGCTGACGCTGGTGCACCTGCACACGGTGCTGCAACGGCTGGGCAAACAGGCCGAACACGTACGCATACTGTTCGTGACGGTGGACCCGGCGCGCGACACGGTGCCGGTGCTGCATCAGTACGTCACCGCGTTCGACCCGCGCATCGCGGGGCTGCGTGGAAGCACGGATGCGCTGGAAAGCCTGGTCAAGCGCTACCGCGCGCTCTACCAGATCCAGAAGCCGATCCCCGCCGACGGCGATTACCTGGTGACGCACAGCTCGGCGATCTACATCTTTGGTCCGCAAGGCCATATCCGCCTGCTGGCGACGCCGGGCTCGACCATCGATGAGATCACGCACGATCTCAAGCTCCTGTTGAGGCAAACATCATGACGACGTTCCGCAACCTGCTGGCGGTCGGCATCCTCGCAATCAGCGTTGCGGCGACGGCTGCGGCCACCTCGCCGGCGGGGGTGCACGTCGAGCACCCGTGGGTTCGCTGGCTGCCTGCCAATTTGCCGACCGCAGGCTACGCAAAAATCGTGAACGACAGCGATTCAACGGTACGCCTGGCCAGCGCCAGCAGCGCCGACTACCACAGTGTCACCCTGATGCACTCGCGACTCGCACAAAACGACAGCACGATGGTGCCGGTACCGCACATCGACATTCCCGCGCACACCAGTGCAACGCTCGCGCCCGGGGGCTATCACCTGATGCTGTCGCACGCGACGCACCCGATCAAGCCGGGCGATACGGTATCGATCACCTTGCATTTCGCCGACGGCGAGGTGCTTCAGGTGGGCTTTTCCGTGCTGCCCGCCAACGCCACCGGCCCCTCGGGCTGAGCCGCAGCGCCGGCCTGCCGCGCACGGATCAATTCACGCTGGCGGCGATTGCGCGGCAAGCGGCCCTTGCTGTCCAGCCGCAGCCAGAACGTGAACGCGATCACCGCGGCCAGCACACTCATCATCGAACTCGGGATCCACAGGATCAAGCCGCCCAGATGCTGGTCCATCAACGGCGGGATGCCGGCGAACACGCGCCCGCACAAGCTGTAGAT
>JBOHYV010000240.1:0-4533 GCA_050738135.1 Rhodanobacteraceae bacterium
ATTGGACGGCTGTTTCCGGCGCTCCGCACGACTCGATGGTGAGTGTCCAATGGAGAACCGTCATGAATCTCGCCGTCGTACCAGAAATCACCGAGCCGCCGCACGCCGCAGGCTTGCCTTGTACGGCGATGCCGAATCCTGCCTTCACCTGCCTGCGCGGCAGCCGCTGCATCCGGATCGTTCCGCGCTACGGCAATGGCGCGGTCGATGCCGGGGTGCGGTATCTGTGGGCCGGCGCGCCCGGCGCGCCCACGATCATCGTGCAGGGCGGTATCTCGGCCGACCGCGACGTGTGCGCGACGGCGGAACACCCCGCCCGGGGCTGGTGGGAAATGCTGGTCGGCGCGGACCGCGCGATCGACCTCGAGCGCGTGCGGGTGCTGGCGATCGACTGGCTGGACGCGGAAGACCTCGATGCGCCCTCTGTTTCCGGTTCCGATCAGGCCGATGCGCTGGCGGGGCTGCTGGATGCACTCGGCATCGCGTACGTCGGGGCCTTCGTCGGCGCATCGTACGGCGCAATGGTGGGCCTTGAATTCGCGGCCCGTCACGCCGACAGGCTGCTGAAGCTCGTCGCGTTGGCCGGCGCGCACCGCCCGCACCCGTTCGCAACCGCGCAACGCGCGGTGCAGCGCGGCATCGTCAGGCTCGGGCTTGACCACGATTGCGTGGATGGCGCCTTGTCGCTGGCGCGCCAACTGGCGTTGACCACCTATCGCAGCGGCGAGGAAATCGGCCGTCGCTTCGCCGGCGGTGTCGAGTTTCGCGAAGGGCACTTCCGCTTGCCGGTCGAAGACTGGCTGGAACACCAGGGCCGACGCTTCGCCGCCCGCTTCGACGCCAACCGCTATCTCGCACTGTCGGAATCGATCGACCTGCATGACGTAGACCCGGCGAAGGTGCGGGTACCGTCTGCATTGATCGGCTTCGCCAGCGATCGTCTGGTGCCGCTGGCGGACCTGTGCGAACTGCAGCAGCGTCTCGGCGCGCCGGCCTGCCTCGAAGTGATCGAAACGCCGTATGGCCACGACGGCTTCCTGAAGGAAGATGAGCGCCTGGCGCCGCTGCTGCGCGAAGCGCTGCACGGGTGTGGAGACTGACATGACTCCCATTGCATCCTGTACGCGTGCGGTGCGCGCCGGCATCGAGAGCGACGCTCAGCATGGCGCGGTGGTGCCGCCGCTGCACCTCTCGACGAATTATTCGTTCGCGGGCTTCAACGAGAAGCGCACCTACGATTATTCGCGCAGCGGCAATCCCACCCGTGACCTGTTGGCCGAAGCGCTGGCGGATCTGGAACGCGGTGCGGGTGCGGTGGTGACTTCGAGTGGCATGGCCGCGGTGGCGCTGGCGCTGGAACTGGTGCCCGCGGGCGGCAAGGTATTGGCCGCGCACGATTGTTACGGGGGTACCTGGCGGTTGCTGGACGCGTGGGCGAAGAAGGGTCGCTTCGACCTGCGCTTTGCCGACCTGACCGATCCCGCCGCGCTCGACGAAGGTCTCGCCGAAAACCCGTCGCTGGTATGGGTGGAAACCCCATCCAATCCGCTGCTGCGGATTACCGACATCCGCCACGTCGCGCAGGCTGCGCGCGCAGTGGGCGCGTTGTGCGTGGTGGACAACACGTTCCTGTCGCCGGCCTTGCAGCAGCCGTTGACGCTGGGCGCGGACGTGGTGGTGCATTCGACCACCAAGTACATCAACGGCCACAGCGACGTGGTGGGCGGCGCGGTCATCGTGCGCGAACCGGAAGTCGCGGAACAACTGAAGTGGTGGGGCAACTGCCTGGGCCTCACTGGCGCGCCGTTCGACAGTTGGTTGACGCTGCGCGGCCTGCGCACGCTTTCGGCGCGGCTGCGCGTGCATCAGGAAAACGCGGCGGCATTGGCCGATTTGCTGGACCAGCACCCCGCAATCACGCGCGTGTTCTATCCGGGGTTGGCTTCGCACCCGCAGCACGCGCTGGCCAGGCGCCAGCAATCCGGTTTCGGCGCGATGCTGGGTTTCGAACTTGCGGGTGGCGAAGGCGCGGTGCGTGCGTTCCTCGGTGGCCTCGAATGCATCACGCTGGCCGAATCGCTGGGCGGCGTGGAAAGCCTGATCGCGCATCCGGCGACCATGACCCACGCCGCGATGGCGCCGGATGCGCGCCGCGCTGCCGGTATTTCCGCCAGCCTGCTGCGTCTCTCGGTCGGCATCGAGGACATCGCCGATTTGTCGCGTCATCTGCGCGCCGCGCTGGCGCGGGCGGATGCCGTGTCGCGAAAATGCGCGGTGGTGCCGGCATGAGCACGGTGCCGGCGGAGTCGATCAATCCTCGCGCGGCGTCCCCGCGCATTGCGGTGGTGCTGTTCGGCACCGGCAAGGTCGGCGGCGCGTTCCTGCAACTGCTGCGCACGCCCGCCGGCGCGAATCTGCGGCTTGTCGGCGCAGCCAATTCACGCCATCAACAGACCCGGCCGGCCGCGCTGGCCGAACGCCGGTTGCGCGAGCGGCTGTGCGCCGGCGGCGAATCCCGCGATGACGCCGCATTGTTGCGCGCATTGCAGGCCAGTGACGCCCGCGAGAAAGTGATCATCGATGCGACGGCGTCGAATGAACTCGCGGCGCGGCATCCCGAATGGCTCTCGCACGGCTGCCATGTCATCACCGCCAACAAGGCGTTGGCCGGTGGCGAGCTGGATGGCTGGAGCGCGTTGCAGGTCGGCTGTGTGGATGGCATGCGCTACGGCGACAGCGCCACGGTGGGCGCCGGCTTGCCGGCACTTTCGACCTTGCGCCGACTGCACACCTGCGGCGACAAGGTCACCCGCATCGAGGGCGTGTTCTCGGGTTCGCTCTCGTATTTGTTCAACCATTTTGACGGCCGGCAACCGTTCTCGACGCTGCTGCGCGAAGCCTGTGCGCTCGGCTACGCCGAGCCCGATCCGCGCACGGATCTTTCCGGCGAAGACGTCGCACGCAAGTTGCTGATACTCGCGCGCGCCGCGGGGTTTCCGCTGGAGCGCGCGCAAATCGACGTCGAGAACCTGGTGCCGGCGCATTTGCGCGATGTTTCGCAGGCGGAATTCATGGATCGCCTCGATGAGCTCGATACGGCCGTTGCTGCACGCCACGCCGCGGCCACAGGCCGCGGACACGTTCTGCGCCATCTCGCCCGCTTCGGTGCCGACGATGCCGCGCGCGTGGGACTGCGCGAAGTGCCCGTCTCGCACCCGGCGGCGCACCTGCTCGGTGCCGAAAACCTGTTCGCGTTCACGACAAGCCGCCATTGGCAGCGCCCGCTGGTGATCCAGGGTGCGGGTGCCGGGCCGGAAATGACCGCGCAGGCATTGTTGGGCGACATTCTGGCGCTGGCCTGACCACCACCGGTGCCGTGGCGATGAAGTAGGGCGGACATCGTCCGCCGGTGTCGGCGGGCAGTGCCCGCCCTACCGCAACGACTTGCGTTTCGACGCGTTCTGCAAAAAGGTAGGGGTACCCACCACCACCGGTGCCGTCGCAATGAAGTCGTCGCGACACCCCCTTCGCATGCGAAGGGGGTCGATGCGCAGCATCGGGGGGATGTCATCGCAACGAAGGAAAAGCCATCCCCCTCGATCCCCCTTCCTGCGGAAGGGAGAAGACAAGCAGGGAACGCGTCACGCCGCCGCGAACGTTTCGCGGGTCAGGTTCACCGGATCGCCTGCGGTGCACACCACGTCGTCCTCGATGCGGATGCCGCCGTATTTGCGGAACGCGTCGACCTTCTTCCACACCACGTCCTTCGCCGCTGGCTTGGCTTTCAATTCCGCCAGCAGCATGTCGATGAAATACAGCCCCGGTTCGATGGTGGTGACCATGCCCGGCGCGAGCGTGCGGGTGAGGCGAAGGTACGGGTGACCTTCGGGCTTCGCAATGGTGTTGCCGGCTTCGTCGCGCGCGAAGCCGGCGACGTCGTGTACCTGCAGACCGATCAAATGCCCGAGCCCGTGCGGGAAGAACGTCGCCGAAATGCCGCTGGCCAGCGCGGCTTCCGGCGAGCAGGCAATGAAGCGTTGCTCGCGCATGGCCTGCATCAGCACGTGGTGCGCGTGGATGTGCAATTCGGGATAGCTTTGTCCCGCGCGCACCTTCGCGCAGAAACCTTGTTGCGCTTTTTCCACTGCGTCGATCAATGCCTGCCATTCACCGGCGTCCGGTGAGGCGTACGTGCGGGTGATGTCCGAGTTGTAACCGTGGAATTGGCCGCCGGCGTCGATCAAAAACGAATGCGCGTGGGTAGGTGGGTTGCGGTCGAAGTGCATGTAATGCAGCACCGCGCCGTGCTGGTCCAGCGCGATGATGTTGCCGTAGGGCAACTGGTGTTCCGCCAGGCGCGTGGCTTCCAGATACCGGCAGTGAATGTCGAATTCGGACAAGCCTTCGCGAAACGCCTGCTCGGCCGCGCGGTGGCCATGCACGCCAAGCTTGCTGGCCACCCGCATCATGGTGATTTCGTACGCCGTCTTGAACGCGCGCCGGTAGTGCAAAAGGTTCAATGCCGCTTGCGGG
>JBOHYV010000241.1:0-4513 GCA_050738135.1 Rhodanobacteraceae bacterium
GGTCGATTTCGACATCCCGGTCGGCACGCGCGGCGATTGCTACGATCGCTATCTGGTGCGCATGGCCGAAATGCGGCAGTCGGCACTGATTATCCGGCAGTGCGTGGACTGGCTGCGCAAGCACCCCGGCCCGGTGATGATCGAAAATTACAAGGTCGCGCCGCCCAAACGCGAGGACATGAAGGAATCGATGGAAGCGTTGATCCACTGGTTCAAGCTGTTCACCGAGGGCTACAGCGTGCCGGCCGGCGAAACCTATGCCGCGGTCGAGGCGCCCAAGGGCGAGTTCGGCTGCTACATGGTTTCCGATGGTGCCAACAAGCCGTTCCGCGTGCACCTTCGCGCACCGAGCTTTCCGCACCTCGCCTCGATCGATGAGCTCACGCGCGGGCACATGATCCCGGACGTGGTGGCGATGATCGGAACCTATGACCTGGTGTTCGGGGAGGTGGACCGATGAAAACCGGGGTCAGAGTGCACTTTCGTGCACAGAACCACGCTGCCCGCCGCGATGCCCCACGAAAGTGCACTCTGACCCCGGTTTTCCGGTCCCGAGTCCCGGGGGTTCTGGCATGAAAGCGACGGGCAATTTCGACAAGGTCAAGGATGTCGACCCGATGCGGGTGTTGACGGCCGAAACGCGCGCGCGCATCGACCATTGGGTCGCGAAGTTTCCATCCGACCGCAAACGTTCGGCATTGATCCAGGGCCTGATGGCGGCGCAGGAACAGAACGAAGGCTGGCTCACCGACGAGTCGATCGCAGCCGTCGCGAGGTATCTCGCATTGCAGCCGATCTGGGCGTACGAGGTCGCGACCTTTTACTCGATGCTCGAAACGCATCCGGTCGGGCGTCACGAGGTGGCCATCTGCACCAACATTTCATGCTGGTTGAACGGCGCCGACGGGATTGTCGGGCATTGCGAAAAGAAGCTCGGCGTCAAGTTGGGCGAGAGCACCGCCGATGGGCGCATCTTCCTCAAGCAGGAAGAGGAATGCCTCGCGGCGTGCTGCGGCGCGCCGATGATGATGGTCGATGGCCACTATCACGAACATCTGACGCCCGAGAGCGCCGATGAAATCCTGGATGGATTGAAGTGAAATTTGTTGTAGGGCGGGTTAGCCGCGCAGCGGCGTAACCCGCCGAAACCAGACGGCGGGTTACGCGCTTGCGCTAACCCGCCCTACAAAGGCAGCACATGGCATACGGTCCCGAACCCGCTGAACACCAGGTCGTCTACACCACGCTCCACTTCGACGAGCCGTGGACGCTGGAGAATTACCGCAAGGTGGGCGGCTGGCAGGCGTGGGAGAAAATCCTGGCCGAGAAGCCCGATCCCGCTTCGATCGTGGACGAGCTGAAGAAAAGCTCGCTGCGCGGCCGCGGCGGCGCGGGTTTCCCGACCGGCATGAAGTGGTCGTTCATGCCGCGCAGCGCGCCGGGACAGAAATACATGCTGTGCAACTCGGACGAGTCCGAACCCGGCACCTGCAAGGATCGCGACATCCTGCGCTTCAACCCGCATGCGGTGCTGGAAGGCATCGCGATCGGCTGTTACACGACCGGTTCGACGATCGCCTACAACTACCTGCGCGGCGAGTTCCATCGCGAACCGTTCGAGCATATGGAACTCGCATTGCACGAGGCAGAGCAGGCGGGGTTGCTGGGCACCAACATCCGCGGCAGCGGCATCGACGTCACCATCCACAACGCGCTCGGTGCGGGTGCCTACATCTGCGGTGAGGAAACCGCACTGATGGAATCGCTGGAGGGCAAGAAGGGCTGGCCGCGCTACAAGCCGCCGTTCCCCGCGAACTTCGGCCTTTACGGACGGCCCAGCACCGTCAACAACACCGAAACCTATGCGTCGGTGCCGGCGATCCTCCGCCATGGCGCGGATTGGTTCCTCGACATCGGCAAGCCGAACAACGGCGGCCCCAAGATCTTTTCGGTGTCGGGCCACGTCAACAAGCCCGGCAACTACGAAGTACGCCTCGGCACCCCGTTCGCCGAGCTCCTGGAGATGGCGGGCGGCGTGCGCAACGGCCACAAGCTCAAGGCCGTGATACCGGGCGGCTCATCGATGAAGGTGCTGAAGGCCGACAAGATGCTGGAATGCAGCATGGACTTCGACTCGCTGCGCAGCGCGGGTTCGGGGTTGGGTTCCGGTGCGGTGGTCGTGATGGACGAGACGACCTGCATGGTACGCGCCTGCGAGCGCATTTCGCGTTTTTATCACATGGAATCCTGCGGCCAGTGCACGCCGTGCCGCGAAGGCACCGGCTGGATGCATCGTGTGTTGACCCGCATCGTCGCGGGCGGCGGCACGCCCGAAGACCTGCACCGCCTCAAAGCCGTCGCGGGCCAGATCGAAGGTCACACGATTTGCGCATTTGGCGAAGCCGCCGCGTGGCCCGTGCAGGCGTTCCTGGCCAATTTCTGGGACGAGTTCGAGTACTACTGCAAGCATGGACACTCGATGCTCGACGACGCTGAAAAGGTGGCAGCATGAATATCGGGACTCGGGACCCGGGACTCGGGACTCGGAGCGATGCACGCCGATGCGTCCCGTTTGTCCTCCCCTTTCCGCAGGAAGGGGGATCGAGGGGGATGGCTTTTGTGCGATCCGGCCGCATCCCCCCGCCGCTGCGCGGTCGCGCTGCGCGCGCGTTCGCATTCGCTCCGCCCCTTCCCATGGAAGGGGGTGAAAGCTGGTGTTGCATGTTGCCAGTTTTTCCCGAGTCCCGGCTCGATCGTCCCGAGTCCCGTGGAGCTTGTGCATGAGCGCGCAGCCCAAAGACACCGCGCCGCCCGTCGCGATGGTGGAGTTTGAAGTCGACGGTCATCCGGTGCGCGCGCCCAAGGGCTCGACGATCATCCAGGCCACCGATGCCGCGAAGATCCCGGTGCCCCGTTTCTGCTACCACGGCAAGCTGCCGATCGCGGCCAATTGCCGGCAGTGCATGGTCGAAGTGGAAATGGGCGGCAAGCTGATTCCGAAACCCCAACCTGCCTGCGCGACGCCGGTCGCGGCGGGCATGAAGGTGTTCACGCGTTCGCCCAATGCGATGAAGTGGCAGCGCAACACCATGGAGTTCCTGCTGATCAACCATCCGCTGGATTGCCCGATTTGCGATCAGGGCGGCGAGTGCGAACTGCAGGACATCTCGATGGGTTACGGCCGGTCGGTCACGCGCTTCAGCGAGCGCAAGCGCACCGTGACCGACGAAAACATCGGGCCTCTGGTCGCGACCGAGATGACCCGCTGCATCCACTGCACGCGCTGCGTGCGCTTCGTGGGCGAAATCGCGGGCACCTGGGAACTCGGCGACATGAGCCGTGGCGACAGCCATGTCGTCGGCACCTACATCGGGCGCACCATCGAGTCCGAACTCTCCGGCAACGTGATCGACGTATGCCCGGTCGGTGCGCTCACCGACAAGGTGTTCCAGTTCAAGGCGCGCGCGTGGGAGCTGATCGCCAAGCCGTCGATCGGCTATCACGACGCACTGGGTTCCAACCTGTGGCTGCACACCAAGGTCGGCCAGACGCTGCGCGCGGTGCCGCGTGACAACGAAGCGATCAACGAGTGCTGGCTGTCCGACCGCGACCGCTACAGCCATCAGGGTTTGTACGCGGAGGACCGCGCGGGCAAACCAATGGTCCGCAAGGGCGGCGAGCTGGTCGAAGTCGAATGGGACGAGGCGATCGCGTTCGTCGCCGACGGCTTGCAAAAGGCCGGCGCTGACGTGGCTGCGCTGGTTGCGCCGATGACCTCGTGTGAGGAAGGTGCGTTGCTCGCGCAAATTCTGCGCGGGCTCGGCAGCGACCGCATCGATCATCGCCTGCGGGTGCAGGATTTCAGCGACGGCGGTCCGTCCGGCGCAACCTTCGAGCTGCCGGTGGCGGACGTCGCGAAGGTCTCGGCAGCGTTGATCATCGGCAGCAACCCGCGCCACGAAATGCCGTTGCTCGGCCATCGGCTGCGCCACGCCAGCCGCCACGACGCGTCGAAGCATCCGGCGTCCAATCCGGCGCACTACGACATTTCCGCGGTACAGGGTGGGAAGATATTCGCGATCAACCCCGTACGGTTCGATTTCAATTTCGACCTGGCCGGCGAAGTCGCGGTGGCGCCGCAATATCTGGTGGACGCGCTGCTGCGGATGGCGAAGGGCGCCGGCGTATCGCTGGATGACGGTGCATTGGCGCAAGCTGTCGCCGCGGCCGCGGATGATGGCGACGCGCGCGCGTGGGCGGATGCTTTGCGCGATGCGCCTTCGTCGGTGGTGATCTTGGGCGATGCGGCCACGCAGCATCCGCACGCGTCCTGGTTGCGCGCGCTCGCGCGCGGCATCGCGAAGGCCACCGGCAGTGCGTTCAATGAACTGCCGTCGGGCGCCAACGCGGTGGGTCTGGCGCGCGTGGGTGCACAATCGGCGGGTGGCGGCAAGGCAATACTGGAACAGCCGCCCAAGGCACTGGTTACCTGGCAGGCGGGTTCGCAGGACAC
>JBOHYV010000242.1:0-4507 GCA_050738135.1 Rhodanobacteraceae bacterium
CCACATTCCGCGCAGTGGGTCAAACCGGGGCCCGATTGCCGTTTGCTGCGCACGCGCGCGACAGCATCCGCGACCGTCGCATCGATCTGCTCCTGAACCGCATCGTCGTTGACAAAGCCCTTGGCCATGTGCCCAACGTAAGGCCGCAGTCGTGACGGCGCAAGGGCGCGCCGAATGCATGTTCAGCGACAATGGCCATGGCCTCCGCCCGCTTTCGATCGTCACCGCCCAAACCCAAACTCACCTGCCCCACGAGGAGCTCAGCCATGGCAGACAGGAATACCAGCAAGACAAGCAAGTCACCAGCAGGTTTCAGCACCGAGGAACGCGCAGCCATGAAAGAGCGGGCGCACGAATTGAAAAGCGCGAAGCGCGGCGCGGACGGCGAGAAGGACGTGCTGGCGGCCATCGCCAGGATGCCGCAACCCGAGCGCAGGCTGTGCGAACGGTTGCACAAGGTCATCCGGGACGCAGTGCCGGCCCTTTTGCCCAAAACCTGGTACGGCATGCCCGCCTACGCCAACGCCGACGAGAAAGTCGTCGTCTTCTTCAAGCCTGCGTCAAAGTTCAAGGATCGCTACCTGACCCTCGGCTTCAACGACCGCGCAAAACTCGACGACGGCGCCATGTGGCCGACGTCTTTCGCGCTGACCAAACTCACCGGTACCGAAGAAAAACGCATCCGCGAGTTGGTGAAGAAAGCGGTCGGCTGAACGCCCGTATCTTCCGACGCCTCGTCGGCCCACTCGCGCGGAAAGCGCAAGGCGCGGTCCTTGATTTCGTTCCAACTCAGCGGCATCGGCTCTCCCCGGTCAGCGGGGAAGGATACGACATGCAATGCCGGAATTGAACGCCTGCAATCGAAGCGCCCGCACCCCCAGCCCCATCAAGCGCCGAATGGGCCTTCGTCGCGTATCAGACAGGTTGAGGTACTACCAGAGAAGCAGTCCACAATTCCGCGTGTTGACAAGGCTTTTTGTTCAGGTTTCGGTTCCAATCCGGACGATTTGGCGGTACGCTCCGCCCTCCCCTGACCCAAACCGGAGCGCCGCCATGGCCCTGTGGAAAGAACCCGTGAAATCCTCCTCTTCCGGCTCGCCCGATCCGATGAGCATGGCGCGCTTCGACACGCCCGATCCGATCGAAACCCCCGCTCCGGCCAAGGTATCCGCTGCCGCCGTGGAACCGGCGCCGGCCCACGCCAAGTCCGGCTCCGAATCGCACATCGCGCCCGACCTCGTCATCGAAGGCAAGATCGAGGGCGCCGGCCACGTACGTATCGCCGGCCGCTTCAAGGGCGACATCAACGTGCGTGGCGACCTCACCATCGAACACGGCGCCAAAGTCAACGGCAGCGTGCGCGCGGAACGCGTGACCGTGGCGGGTGAGTTGATCGGCAACATCGAAACCGCGGCGCATGTCGAACTGCTGCAAACCGGCGCACTCACCGGCGACGTGAAGTCCACCACCTTCAGCGTCGCCAAGGGCTCGAAGATGCGCGGTCAGGCCGAATTCGGCTGGGACGACAGGGACGACAACAAGGGTTCCGCGGACACAACAAAGACCAACGGCCACAGCAACGGCAACGCCAACGGTCACAGCAACGGCAACGGCCAGGCCAAATGACCACGGCGCATGCGGGTGCGGCGGGCGCGACGCGTGCCTGCCCGCACTGCCGCGAGACCATACTCGAAAGCGCCGAGGTCTGCCCGGCGTGCAATCACCGCTTGCGCTACGGCGGTCCCGCCAGTGATATCGCCGCGCCGGCCGCGCTGACTCCGTTGCATGTCGAAGGCAGTTTTCGCAACCCGGCCGACAGCGGCGCGTGGGAATATTCCATGGTATTGACGATCCGCAACGAACGCGGCGAGGAAATCGCGCGTCGACTGGTCGGCGTCGGCGCCATGCAATCCGGCGAACAACGCACCTTCAGTCTCAGCGTCGACATGAATCCCGCAGGGCCTAAGCGCACACGCCATTGAGCGCCGGCCTCCGGCGCGCCGGTCGTGACGCCGTTCGTCGATCGCCTTCATCGCCGACGCACCGCCCGCCTCCGCGATTTGCAATGCGTGTTTGCGCGTTATACGGTGGGGAGACAGCGTTGCGACGTGCGTGCCATCGCGCACCATTGGAGGTCCCGGTTCAGTGCCGCTGTGTGCTGCCGTGCCTCCTTGCCGCGACGCTTTTCCCCCGCCTCAAGGAGAAGCATGCGACCGCAGCGCTACAACATCCGCTTTCCCTCCGCCAATCTCACCAGCGCCAAGCAGAACGAGGCGTACTTCATGATTACCGAGGATGGCAAGGAGCGCCGCATCCTGTTTCATGACTACGCGGACATCTACAACCATCCCGGGTTGTATGAGCAGTTGTTCTACCAGCGCCTCAAGTGCGCCTCGCCCGGAAAGCTCACGGAACTGCTGCGCGATGCCGCCGTCAAGGCCGGGGACGACCCGACCCAGATGCGGGTACTGGACGTCGGCGCGGGCAATGGCATGGTCGGCGAACTGCTGGTGCAACACGGTGCGGCACGCGTGGTCGGCGTCGACAATATCGGGGAGGCCGAACGCGCCGCCTACCGCGACCGGCCCGGCGCCTACGACGCCTACTATGTAGCCGACCTCACTGCGTTGTCGCCCGGACTCCTGACGGAACTCGCCGCCTGGAAATTCGACGCGATGACCACCGTCGCGGCGCTCGGCTTCGGCGACATCCCCGTGGCGGCATTCGCGGCCGCCTACAACCTGGTCAAGGATGACGGCTGGATCGCGTTCAACATCAAGGAAACCTTCCTCGATACCGCCGACACCAGCGGCTTTTCGCGACTGGTCAAGCGCATGGTCCACGACGATTACCTGAAGATGCACCGGCTGGAACGTTACCGCCACCGTTTGTCGATCGAGGGCAACATGCTGTACTACTACGCCGTGGTCGGGCGCAAGCGGCGCGCCATCGACGATGCCTGCCTCGCAGGAATCTGATTCGGCATTTTCGCTGATTGGCGCGACGCGGGCGTTCGGTGAACTGCGCGCGGTCGACAATGTCAGCCTCGACTTCGCGCGCGGTCGCACCAGCATCCTGATCGGCAGCAGCGGCTCCGGAAAATCCACCCTGCTGCGGATGCTGATCGGGCTGGAGTGGCCGACTTCGGGCGAAGTCTGTTGTGACGGCGCGCCGCTGCAGCGCACACGCGTGCTCGAAGTGCGCCGCCGGGTCGGCTACGTGATCCAGGACGGCGGTTTGTTTCCACATCTGACGGTGCTCGGCAACCTTGCGCTGCTGCCGCGTCACCTTGGCTGGAGGCCCGCGCAGGTGGCGACTCGTGCGCGGGAATTGACCGCACTCACCCACCTGCACGAAGACCTGTTGCGACGCTTTCCCGCGGAACTTTCCGGCGGCCAGCGGCAGCGCGTGGCGCTGATGCGTGCGCTGATGCTCGACCCGCCCATTCTGCTTCTGGACGAACCGTTGGGGGCGCTCGACCCTCTCGTCCGGCATGGCCTGCAGGACGAGTTGCGGGACATTTTCCACGGCCTCGGCAAGACCGTGATCATGGTGACGCACGACCTCGCCGAAGCCGCATTCTTCAGCGACCGGCTGATCCTGATGCGCCGCGGGCACGTGGTACAGGACGGCAGCCTCGACGATTTCCGACGCGATCCGGCCGACCCGTTCGTGGATGAATTCGTGGCCGCGCACCGAGAACTGCCGGGCCTTTCCGAATGAAACGCCGACTGCACTTGTTGTGCGTGTCGTTGGTTGCATTGGTCTGTTCGCCGATCTGCTCCGCCGCGCCGACGGCCGTGGTCATAGGTTCAAAAAACTTCACCGAATCGGTGGTGCTGGGCGAAGTCGCGCGAGTCGCCGCGCGCGAGCATGGCGTCCAGGCGCAGCACCGCCGCAGCCTCGGGGGGACGCGCATCCTGTGGAGCGCATTGCTAGACGGCGAAATCGATGCGTATCCCGAATACACGGGCACCATCACCCACGAATTGCTGCACGGCGTGCCGCCTGGCGCCAGCGTCCGCGTATTGCGCGCGCGCCTGAAGAAACTCGGCATCGGCATCACCGATCCGCTGGGCTTCAACAACACCTACGCCCTCGGCATGCGCATGCAGGAGGCTGCCAGCCTGCATATCCGAAGCATCTCCGATCTGGCGCAACATCCCGACCTGAAGTTGGCGTTTTCCAACGAGTTCATGAACCGCGCGGACGGCTGGCCGGGACTCAAAAAGGCCTATCACCTGCCGATGCGCGCGCGCGGGATGGACCACGCCCTGGCTTACCGCGCCCTGGCAACCGGCGCCATCGACGTCACGGACCTCTACAGCACCGACGCCCAGATCGCTTACTACCATCTCCGCGTGCTCAAGGACGACAAGGATTATTTTCCGCGTTACAGCGCGGTCTACCTGTACCGGCTTGAACTCGACCAGCGCGCGCCCCGGTTCGTGGCCGCGTTGAACGGCCTCGCCGGAACCATCGACGCAAAACAGATGCGCTCGATGAA
>JBOHYV010000243.1:0-4457 GCA_050738135.1 Rhodanobacteraceae bacterium
CGGCAATGTCTGGCGCGATGTCCCCGCCCAGCAGCACACCCCCGCGAAACCGGCACTCGATCAGGCCAACCGCATCACTCTCCCCTCGCCGTTGACCACCACGAAAATCCGGGTTGTGTTCGTCAACTGCAAGGGCCGATACGGCTACGTCGCGGTAACCGAACTGGAGTCGTGGGCACCACCCTCGGCGAACGCCACGGGCCAGCCATTACAATGAGCGGATGTCCCTCGTCCAATTGCAACGCGTCGACTTCAGTATCGGCGGCCCACTCCTGCTCGAACGTGTCGATTTATCCATCGAAGCGAACGAACGGGTATGTATTGTCGGGCGCAACGGCGAAGGCAAATCCACCCTCATCAAACTGATCAGCGGCGAGCTGCGTGCCGACGATGGCGAGGTACGCGTGCAAAACGGGATTGTCATCACGCGCCTTGCGCAAGAGGTGCCGCAGGACACCGCCGGCAGCGTGTTTGACGTGGTGGCAGAAGGGTTGGGCGACCTTGGCCGCTTGCTGGCGCGCTATCACCACTTGCTGGCTATCAGCGATCTTGACGCGCTGGGCGACACCCAGGCGAAGATCGAGGCGCAGCACGGCTGGGACATGGATCGCCGCGTTGACGAAGTCCTGACCAAGCTGGAACTGCCCGGCGACATGGATTTTTCCGCGCTGTCCGGCGGCATGAAGCGACGCGTGTTGCTGGCGCAAGCGCTGGTCCGCAAACCGGACATTTTGCTGCTTGACGAACCCACCAATCATCTGGATATCGGGGCCATCGGTTGGCTGGAAACCTTCCTCAAGCAGTTTGCGGGCAGCATCGTCTTCATCACGCATGACCGCAGGTTTGTACGCGCCCTGGCCACACGCATCGTCGAAATCGATCGCGGCGCGCTGACCGACTGGCCCGGCGACTACGACAACTACCTGCGTCGCCGCGAGGAACGCCTGCACGCGGAGAGTCTGGCCAACGCGTTGTTCGACAAGAAACTGGCCCAGGAAGAAGTGTGGATCCGCCAGGGCATCAAGGCCCGGCGCACACGCAACGAAGGTCGGGTACGCGCATTGAAAGCGCTGCGCAACGAGCGCGCTGGGCGGCGCAACCTTGCCGGCAATGTAAAGATGACGCTGGGACGCACGCACGCTTCAGGCAAGAAGGTGATCGACCTGAAGCACGTTACCCACGGCTTTGACGGCGGCGTGTTGATCGACGACTTGAGCACCACGGTGATGCGCGGAGATCGCATCGGCATCATGGGCCCGAACGGTGCCGGCAAAAGCACGCTGCTGAAGATCATGCTGGGTGGGTTGATTCCGCAACACGGCACGGTCGAGCTTGGCACCAGCACGCAGATCGCGTATTTCGACCAGCACCGCCTGCAACTGGACAACTCGCTCAACGCCATCGACAACGTCGCTGGCGGCCTCGAGTTCATCGAGTTGAACGGTCAGCGCAAACACATCATCGGCTACCTGCAGGATTTTTTGTTTTCGCCGGAACGCGCGCGTGCGCCCATCACCCGCCTGTCCGGTGGCGAGCGCAACCGCCTGCTGTTGGCCAAGTTGTTCGCACAACCGTCCAACCTGTTGGTGATGGACGAGCCGACCAACGATCTCGATGTGGAAACGCTGGAATTGCTGGAAGAGTTGTTGATTGATTACAAGGGCACCTTGCTGCTGGTGTCACACGACCGCGCGTTTCTCGACAACGTCGTCTCCAGCACGCTCGTGTTGGAAGGCCACGGCCGGATCGGCGAATACGTGGGCGGCTACACCGACTGGCTGCGCCAGCGCCCAGCCGACCAACCCGCCGCGCCCGGTGCCAGCAAGCCCGCCAGCAAAGTCGATACCTCACCGGCGTCGGCAAAACGCAAGCTCAGCTTCAAGGACCAACGTCTACTGGAGCAGTTTCCCAAGCGCATCGAACGACTGGAAAGCGAGATTGCCATCCAAACCGCGGCAATGAACGATCCCGCATTTTTCCAGCAAGAGAGCAGCGTGATCGTGCAAGCCAACCAATCGCTGCTCGCCCTGCAGGCCGACCTGGAAACAGCCTACGCACACTGGGCTGAACTGGACGGTTAGACGTTCGGCCAGCGAAGTCGGCAGGGGCCGCGTTCCGGACCGGAATGACCGCTCTTGACCGGCCTGAGCCTCGCGATCCTGTCGCTCACGCTGTCTGCGCTCGTGCGGCCCCGCCTCGGCCATGCGTCATCGTGACAAGCCGCTACCCAGTCCCCCACTGAGGCTTTCGACGTCCTTCCATGCCTTAGGTGCAGCCGCATCGTCAGGCGTATCCGCGGGGCGTACCTGGCTTCCCGGACCGGGCAGATTGCGAGCCGCTGCAGTGGCGCATGCAAGACGCTTGAATCGCCTGCATCGGGACCCATATATTGCGCTGCACTATATGGATGATCGCTCTAAACATGGATGATCGCTTGATGTATGTTGCGTTGCAGCATACAATAAGGTTGAGCGCGTTTCCGGCACTGCTGGAAGCCCACAGAGGATAACGACATGTTGCACAAGAAGCATTTTCTCAAATCAGCCCCCATTGTCTGGGTGCGCGAGGGACGCGGAGGCTCCGGTTACGAGGACCGCGCCGTAGGCCGCATTGTGCGAACCGGCGTTGATCGGGTCACCGTCCTGGTATATCGGGTTCTGGACCACGCCTGGGTCATCCGCTCGGTCGGCGCCGCCGAACTCGAGCCCGCTACGCCGGCGGATCTCGAGCAATTGGAAAAGCTCGAGCGCGAAGACGTACGCGTCGCAGCTTAGTTGTCAGTCACCCGGGACGGCATCTGCCCGCCCGCCTCAGCGGCATTGAAAGGTTGCGGGTTGGGTGAAATACGTGCGACGAACACGGTGAGTGTATCGCCCGTGTCGTCGCGCACTTGGCAATCGTTTGCTGGCTGCAATGCCGTCGACTGCGCGGCGAGCGCCAGCGCTGGGTAACTTGAGTGAGGCACCGACTGGCTGGTTGTGACCGGATCACGACCGTCCCTGTGTGACCCCTTCCGATCCTTGAGGACCGGCCGGTTTGGGGAAAGCTGGTGGGTGCTGCGCCGCTTGCGGAATGCGCCCCGGCCGGAAGCACTACCTGCGCCGGACCGGGGGATTGCGTACAATCCCCCGCACTGGAGGCCGGCCTGTCGCCGGCTGGATCCCTGGGGTTCGCGTGGCGGACAAGTCCGGTTTCTTCGAGGAACTGAAACGCCGCCACGTGTGGCGCGCGGCGGTTGCCTATGCGGTGGCCGGCTGGCTGATCGTGCAGATCGCCACGCAGGTCTTTCCGTTCTTCAACATCCCCAACTGGACGGTGCGGCTGGTCGTGATCGTGATCGCGATCGGCTTCCCGATCGCGCTGGCGCTGGCGTGGACCTACGAGATCACGCCCGAAGGCATCCGCCACACCGAGCCCGCCGGTTCGCCCGCGGCGCGGCCGGAACACGAAAGCCGCCAGATCGGGCGCAAGCTCAACACCCTCACGATCGCGATCCTGATCGTGGCGGTGGCGCTTCTGGGCTGGCGGGTACTGGCGCTGCGGCACGCCGAACCAGCCGCGGCATCGAAAATCGTCGCTGCCGCGACGAGTAGCCCGGATGCAGCGAAGCGCAATCCGGGAACGACCATCCCGGATTCCACCGCTGGCGCGGTTGCATCCGGGCTACACAATGCCGCGTTCAACCCGCCCAAGGACAGCTTGATCGTGCTGCCGTTCAAGAACCTCAGCGGCGATCCCAGGCAGCAATACTTCAGCGACGGCATCACCGAGGAATTGACCGATGCGCTGGGCCAGAATCCGGCCCTGCGCGTGACCGCCTGGGATACGTCTTCACGGTTCCGCAACGCCAATGAATCAGCGACCGACATCGGCAAAAGGCTGAACGTCGCCAATGTGCTGCTGGGCAGCGTCGAGCGCGAAGGTGACCAGGTGCGCGTCACCGCGGAGCTGGTGAACGCCGTGAGCGGCGTGCAGCTGTGGTCGGCGCATTACGACGAATCCTTCCAGGACATCTTCACGGTGCAGGACGCGGTCTCGAAGGCGATCGCCGGCGCGCTGCAGGTGAAGTTCGCGCAAGCCGACCTGCCCCAAGGCGGCACCACCAACCCGCAAGCCCACGATCTGGTGCTGAAGGGCCGCGCGCTCATGGACAAGGCCGATGCCGCGAGCCTTGAAGCTGCGCGCCAGGATTCCGAGCAGGCCATCGCGCTCGATCCCGATTACGCCGACGCCCATGCGCTCTTGTCGCGCACTCTGCTCCGACTCACCGAACAGTCCAGCCTGCCGCTGGCCGCGACGCTGCCCCAAATCCGCGCCGAAGCCGAAAAAGCCGTCGCTCTCGATCCGCGCAATGCCGATGCCTGGGTGTCGTTGGGCAATGCGGATGCGAACGCCAATCCGCCCGACCGCGCCAAGGCCAAGCGGGCATACCAGAAGGCGCTGGCACTCGACCCCAG
>JBOHYV010000244.1:0-4442 GCA_050738135.1 Rhodanobacteraceae bacterium
GCACTGCGCCGTTCAGCGAGCCCTTGGCGGCGTTGACATTGGCTTGCGTCAGCGCGCTGCGCACATCCTCCATGGTCAGGCCGAGGTTGGCGAGCTTGCCAGGGTCGACCTCGACGCGCACCGCGGGGCGCACGTTGCCGGCAATCGAGACCAGGCCCACGCCCGGCACCTGCGACAGCCGCTGCGACAGGATGGAATCGGCGTAGTTGTTGACGTCGCGCAGCGGCAAGCTTGCCGAGGTCAGCGCCAGCGTGAGGATGGGCGCGTCGGCCGGGTTGACCCGCTTGTACACCGGCGGGTAGGGCAGGCTGCCCGGCAGGCGTGCGGTACGCAACGCGGATTGCACGTCCTGCGCCGCGACATCCAGGTTGGTGCTCATCGCGAACTGCAGGGTGATGGTCGAAAGCCCGGCGGCGCTGTTCGAGCTCATCATCGTCAGGCCCGAAATCTGGCCGAGTTGCTGTTCCAGCGGGGTGGTCACCAGGTTCGCGATGGTGGTCGCGCTGGCGCCGGGGTACTGCGTTGAAACGACCAGGCTGGGCGCTTCGATGTCGGGCAGCGCCGACACCGGCAACGCCTTGTAGCCGATGATGCCAAGCAGCAACACGGCCGCCATCAACAGCGAGGTGGCGATCGGCCGGCGGATGAAGATGCTGGTGAATCTCATGGAAGCAGGGACCGGGGACCGGGGACCAAGAACCGGAGTTCACGCTGTGCAGGAGTCTGGGGTAGCCACCGCGTACTCGCAGATCCGGCCGTGCAAAAAGCCTGCAAATGGCTTGTCCCCGGTCCCTGGTCCCTGGTCCCGGTTTCCATCAATGCCTCCGCCGCCCACTTTGCTTCGCCGCGGCCTTGATCTGTGCGGTGGTGGGCGGCGCCGGCACTTCACCCGGCTTCATCGGCGTGATGCGGCTGCCTTGCTTGAGGCGGAACTGGCCCGCAGTCACCACGAGGTCACCGACCTTCAGGCCGTGCGTGATGATCAAACCGTCGTCGCCGGCTTCGCCACCGGTGGTCACCGGCTGCATGATGACGTATTTCTCGGGCTTGGCTCCGGCCTTGCCGCCGCGGCTGGCTGGACGTGCGCCGCGCCTGGGCCTGGGCTTGGCGCTCGCCTGCGGGCTGGCGCCGTTGCCTAATGGCGACTTGTCGGTGACCAGCCATGCATATTCGCCATTCGGGCCACGTTGCACCGCCGCAGTCGGCACCACCAGCGCGTTGGCGTTGACGCTCACCTTCAGCCGGATGTTGGCGTACTGGCCGGGGAAAAGCTGGCTCTTGGCGTTGGGAAACTCGGCCTTGAGCTGGAAGGACGCGGTGTCCGGATCGATCTGGTTGCCGATTGCGATCAGAGTGCCGTCGCCCTCGATCACGTTGTTGTCGGGATCCATGATCGCCACGCTCAATGGCGCCTTCTCCTGCGCCGCGCGCACCTCGTCAAGATACTTGCCGGCCAGGGTAAAGATCACGTAGATCGGATGGATCTGGGTGACGGTGACGATGGTGTTGGAGGTGGTGATGACGTTGCCGGGATCGACCTGGCGGATGCCGGCGATCCCGTCGATGGACGAGGTGACCTTGGTGAAGCCAAGTTGGACCTTGGTGTTCTGGATACTGGCGCTGTCCGCGGCCACCGCGCCCTGCCACTGGGCGACCGTGTTCTTCTGGGTGATGCGGTCGATCTGGGCGACGTAGGGTGCGTACTTCGGGTTTTCCGAACGCTCCAGGTTGGCCTTCGCGGTCGCGAGCTGGGTCTGGTCCTGGCTGCGCTTGGCAACGGCCTGGTCGAGTTGGGCCTGCAGGGTGCGCGGGTCGATTTCGGCCAGCACCTGGCCTTTCTTGACTGGCTTGCCTTCCACAAAGCCCAGCTTCAACAACTGGCCGCCGACTTGCGGCTGCACGTTGACGGTGTTCAGGGCCTGCACCGTGCCCTGGCCATTGAGATAGATCGGCACGTTCTCGGCGGCAGCCGGCACCACCGTGACGGGTACCGGCGCGTCGGCGCCAAAGCCGCCCGCGGCACTGTTCTTGCCGGAGCCGGCAACTATGCGCCACACGATCAGTGCGACGACGATGACGCCGATAAGCGTCAGGATCCATTTGGTTCGCGACATGCGTGTCGTCCGGGTTGCATGGGGGCGTCGGTTCGACCACCCACACAGCGATACGTTCGCCGTGTGCAGGCGGTAGAGGTGCTTCTAAATTATCCGATTGTGGCCGCGCGCGCCCCTGCCGAACGGCAGGGGCGCAAGCCTATGTCTTCCGGCACTGGTGAGGCTTAGTGCCCAGCCGCCACGGTCTGCATGCCCTGTGGGGAAGCCTCCGGCGTCGCGCGCACCACGTGCTGGGCGTCGAGCCGGCGCAGCACCGGCATCATCGCCAGCGCGAGGATCGCAACGATGATACTCGCCACCCCCAGCCAGTTGAACAGGCTGGTGTACACCGGCAGCATCTGGACCGGGTTGGTGATGCCGGCCGGCGCGCTTGCAATCGTCGCCACCACGCCACCGAGGTACATGGCCACGCCGACGCCGACGTAATAGGCGCCCATCATGAAACCGCCCATGCGCGCCGGCACGTAGCGCGCGATGAATGCCAGCCCGAGGCCGCTGGTCAGAAGTTCACCCAGCGAAGAGAAGCCGTAGCCCGACACCATCACCCATTGGTCGGTCTTTCCGGGCGAAGTCGTGAAGTGTCCGGCGGCACCGAAGATAAAGAAGCCGATCCCCACCATCGCGAAACCCACCACGAACTTGGCGGCGATGGACAGGTCCTTGCCGCGCCTGGCGAAACGCGTGTAGACGACCGCGAGGATCGGACTGAGGATGAAGATCCAGATCGGATCGAGCGACTGGAACTGAGCGGGATCCCAATTGAACAGGTGCGCGCCGAACAGGCGGAAGGCCGGGTCCACGTTGCGCAGCGCAAACACGTTCAACGACGTAGACATCTGCTGGTAGAAAATGAAATACACGATCGTTTCCACCACCAGGATCAGGGAAATCGTCAACCCCGCTTTCTCGGAATGGCGGCTGCGGGTAATCAACCAGGCGAAAATCGCCAGTACACAGGCTCCGGCGACGTACACGAAGATGCGCGCGACGTTGGCATATTTCAGAATGACGGCCGAAACGAATACCACCACGATGCCACCCGCGATCACCGCCGCGAGTTTCCACAACTTCATCGGCTGGTGGTCGGGTTCGGAACCGATGAAGTTGAGGGTGTGGCGCATCACGAGATAGTTGCCCAGGCCCACCAGTAGGCCCACACAGCACACCGCGAACGCGATGTGCCAGCCGAGGTTGTTGCCGAACAGCGATGCTGCCTGCCAGGAGGCCGGTAGCCATGCGAGCTGTCCGCTGGCAGGTGCGTTGAAATAGTTCTTGATGATGGGCGTCAGGATCATCGAAAAGGTGGAGCCGATGTTGACGGCCATGTAGTAAATCGTGAATGCGCTGTCGATGCGGGCGTCGTCGCCTTCGTAGATCTTGCGCACAAGATTGCCGGCGTTGGCCTTGAACAAGCCGTTGCCGACCACGATCACGCCAAGCGCGATGAACAGGAACGTGGCATTGCCGGCCGGGATCACCATCAGCGCATAGCCGATGGCCAGCACGCAGGCGCCCAGCAGCATGGTGTGGCGGGTGCCGAAGAATCTGTCGCCGACCCAGCCGCCGATCGCGGGCGAGATATAGATCAATGCCGCTGCCGCACCCCAGGTCAGGTACGCGGGCGTGTCCTTGAAGCCGAGGCGCTGGATCATGTAGTACACGATCAGCACCTGCATCCCGTAATAGCCGAACCGTTCCCACATCTCGATCAGGAATACGGTCGAGAACGAGCGGGTGCGCGAAACGGCAGGTGTGGTCGAGTTCATGTGCAGGGACGCCCCTGTTGCAGTCGCGGTCGGCCAAGCCTACCCGAACCAAAGCTGAATTTGGCAATGAGGCCGGGACTCCGGACTCGGGCGGATTGGGAACCCGGAACCAAAGGCGTCCTGGATTTTTGTAATCATTTCGGGGGCTGATGCGGCTTCATCGCAGGCAGGATCCGGACTTCGTTTGCAGTCCTGTCCCGGTCTTGATCCGGGACTTGCAAACGCAGTCCGGTTCCACTTCCGCTGACGCGGAAGCGACCCCGGAATGACAAATTCTTGATAGGCTTTCGGGATCCCGAATCCCGAATCCCGAATCCCGAGTCCCGAGTCCCGAGTCCCGAGTTCCGAATCCCAAGTCCCAAGTCCCAAGTCACAAGTCCCAAGTCCCGTGCACATCTACCTCGACCTCCTCCGCGACGTGCTCGAACACGGTGTCCGCAAAGGCGACCGCACCGGCACCGGCACGTTGTCGGTGTTCGGTCGCCAGATCCGGATGGACCTGACGGAAGAGTTTCCGCTTCTGACCACCAAGAAGCTGCACATCAAATCCATCGTGCACGAG
>JBOHYV010000245.1:0-4422 GCA_050738135.1 Rhodanobacteraceae bacterium
TCACCCTTCATGCCGATTCCTCGCGCAAGGCGCGCGAACGCGCGCGACACCACGACTATACCGCCAATAGCCCTTCTCAGGCCGCGACGGGCAGGGCGGCGACGCGTCGATGGGATTCGAGGCTAGACCCAAGCTGCTCGCGCGCCTCGGCTTCACAGCAGCCGCAACAGGTGGTGCAACTGGTGCGTGCCTGCAGATCTTCGAAGCATTGCGCGCCCTGCGCCACCGCGCGGCGGATGTCCTGATCGGAAACGGCTTTGCAGACGCAGACGTACATGGCGGCAACGGCGGATGACCCAGACTGCGCCATTTGAATACGAACGCGAATGATTGTCAAGTAGTTTTGGCGTCCGCAAAAATCTCTCACTCGAAGCATTGCCCAATCCGGCGATGCAGCGATCAGGGATGATCGCACAAACCCGGCGTAAACCCGACTTCGATCGAGCAGGCCGACTCCACCAGCGGTGCGAAATACCGCAATGCCCGACGGTAAACCTCACGCTTGAAATCGACGACGTGGTCGGCCGGATACCAGAAATCCACCCAGCGCCACACGTCGAATTCGGGCGTCACGTGGGCGTCCAGCCGGAATGCCGTATCCTCGCCCAGCATGCGCAGCAAAAACCACACCTGCTTCTGGCCGATGCACATCGGGTGCCGGCCCCGCCGCACATAACGGGCCGGCAAGCGATAGCGGAGCCAGCCGTGGGTCGCGCCCAGCACCTCGACTTGCCCGGCGCGCAGGCCGGTTTCCTCTTCCAGCTCGCGATACATGGCTTCGTCGGGCGTCTCGTCGGTATTCATGCCGCCTTGCGGAAATTGCCAGCCATCGCGTTGCACCCGCCGCGCCCAGAACACCTGACCACGCGCGTTCAGCAACACGATGCCCACGTTCAGGCGGTAGCCATCCACATCGATCATGGGCCGATTCAAGCACAGGCCGTGAACGCGAGGCAAGTCCGCGCGGTCACAAGTTGCGACGCAATTCCAATGCCTCTGTCCATGCCGGGCCTGCGGCCGGGTTGCACATGAAAGGCCGGGTGGCTATAAGCGGGACACCCTTTTTCCGCGGATCCTCATGGGCTCGACCATCTTCCACCATTGGCTGGACCAGTTCCACGCGCTGCCGCAGGCACGCCGGCGCTGGATCCGCGGCGTCCTGTGGGCCGTCGGCTTGGTGGCGGTTTTTGCGCTGGGCGGGGCGGTCGGGCGTGGCTTGGGCCTGCCGAACGGACTGCAGGCCCGCGCGCGTCGGCTGACGACGCAGAATGCCGTCCTGCAGGATCGGGTTCAGGGGCTGCAGCAACAACTGCAAACCCATTCGACTGCGTTGGCGGCGCTCAAGCAGTCCCTGGGCGCGCGCGACAGCGAGTTGCAGAAACTCAAGCAGGAACAGGCTTTTTACACCAGGTTGATCGGCCTCGACGGGGATCGCTCGGGGTTGGGGGTGCACAACATCTCGCTCACGCCTGTGTCAGGCACCGACGCCTGGAACTTCATGGCGACCCTGGTCAACACCGCCGAGAACGCGGATACGGCGCGCGGCACGTTGACGATCACGGTCGAAGGCGTGCGCAACGGCAAGCTCGCGACGTTGGACTGGCCGGACCTGGCCGGGGCCAATCTCGAGGAGGGCGTGCCATTCGCGTTCAAGTTTTTCCAGCAGGTGCGCGGCTCGTTCGTGTTGCCCAAGGGCTTCGTACCCAACCGTTTGGCCATCACCCTGCACCCCAAGGGCGCCACCGCGATTACCCGCAAGCTCGAGTGGAACGAGGCCCTGTCCAGCCAATTCGGGACCAACCCGACAACGCCTTGATCGATGGAAGCCGTGCCTCCATCATGAACGGGTCTGCCAAATGCCATGCCAAGCGAGGCTCGCTGCATCCGCAGCGGCCGACAGAGGTGCCGCCCATGAATACCACGTCCTCCACGCTCCCGAAGCCCGCCCTGAAAATTTCCGATGCCGCGTTGGGACACGTGCGCGAACTGATCCGCGAGCAGGACAATTCCGCCCTCAAACTGCGGGTGTTCATCGAGGGCGGCGGTTGCTCCGGTTTCCAGTACGGCGTCAAGCTCGACGATGCGCGCGCCGATGACGATTTCGTGCTCGATCAGGATGGCATTGAATTGCTGGTCGACCCCTTGAGCATGCAGTATCTCGAAGGCGCCGAGGTGGATTACGTCGAGCAACTTTCAGGCGCACAATTCGTGATCCGCAATCCGAACGCGAAAACGACCTGCGGATGCGGCAGTTCGTTCACGGCCTGAGCGTGCCGGCGGACGGCATCCGCCCCCCGCGCATGCTCCCCCAGCTTCACTGCGCCCGGCAGGGCGGCCATTGTCCGCCGGTCAGTCGGGACGCCGGCGCCCGCGTCTCCCATCAGTACAGGCTCTGCTCGCGACGCTGCTCCGGTGCTTGCCGAGTGGGCCGATGCCCGTCGCGCCGTTGTCGCACACTGCGCGTTTCCCCGAACGGAACCTTCCGGTGAGCTCGGCCGAGCGCACGCGCCACAACGCCTTTACTGCCTCGCCGCTCGACCGCTGTGGCGAGTACCGCGCTGATCCGGCCTGGCTCGCCGCGCAACGCGCTGCACCGGATGCGCATTGGCTGGCGTTCGACAGCGACGGATGTGCGCCCGTGCAAGCCGGGCGCTTGGGCTGGTTGAAAACCGCGGACATTGTCGCGGACCGGTCCGCGAATTTTTTCGGCCGCATGGACGGGGTGCCGATCTTCGCGCTGCGCGAACCTGTCTGCCACGCGGCATTCCCTGACGCCGCATGGTTGGCTTTGCGCGCAGCGGCGGGCGATCTTGACGACAACGATGCAGGCTTGTTTGCCTACGCGCGCGGCCTCGCCAACTGGCAGGACGCCACCCGGCACTGTGCCTATTGCGGCGGGCCGGTGATGCTGGTTGACGGCGGCCATCGTGCATCCTGTGCGGGTTGCGGACGGCTGCATTTCCCGCGTACCGATCCCGCCATCATCGTGATCGTCGAACACGCTGATGCCTGCCTGCTCGGCCGCCAATCCACATGGCGGGCGAAGCAATACTCCACGCTCGCCGGGTTCGTGGAACCGGGCGAATCGCTGGCCGACGCGGTTCGCCGCGAGGTGCGCGAGGAAACCGGCATCGAGGTGATCGATTGCGATTTCCATTCCTCGCAACCCTGGCCGTTTCCCGCTTCGCTGATGCTCGGCTTCACCGCCACGGCCGCCGATCGCTTCATCCAGCTCAGCGACGGCGAGCTGGAAGACGCACGCTGGTTCACCGCGCGCGACATCATGGAAGGCTTGCGCGACGGTACGGTGCGCGTGTCCACGCCGCTGTCCATTTCCCATCGGCTGATCGAGCACTGGTTGCGAACGCGTGCCGGGGTCGAGCTCTCGGCGCTGCCGCGCGCGGATTGAGGCATATCGGTACAATCGCGGCGAAACCGCGGAACTGACTGGATGCAATGGCCGTTGAATTTGTTGCCGCACTGATCGTGTTGCTGGTGCTGTTGCTGTGGCCCGGCAATGTCGCGGGCTTGCGCCAGTTCGGCTGGTATCGCGCCTGGCTTGGCGTGCTGGACTTCGCCGAGGGCGGCGGCCGGGTTGCCCTGGCGCTGGTCGTGCCGGTGGTCGCATGCGCCCTGATCGCACATTTCATCCAGAACTGGATCTACACGCTGGCAGCGCTGGCATTCGCGGTATTGATCCTGTTCTACACCTTCGGGCCGCGCGAACTCGAAAGCGACTTCGAGGCCGTGCTGAAGGAAGCCGATCCCGTCGCACGCGTGGCCACCGCGGAAAACCTGCGCAGCGTGCCGGAGGGTGCGCCACGCGCGTTCACCGCTCCCGAGCTGGTCGAAGCCGCCGTGACGGCCTCGCTGCGCCGACGCTTCGGCGTGCTGTTCTGGTTTTTCCTGCTGGGTCCGGCCGGTGCCCTGGGCTACCGGTTGGCGTGGATGACGGCCACCGATACCCAGGAGCGCACCGATCCACGCACGCGCAATGCTGCGCGCCGCTTCGCGCTGGCGCTCGACTGGATCCCGGCGCACCTGATGGTGCTGGCGATGGCGCTGGTGTCCAACTTCGACGCGGTGATCGGCACCTGGCGCGCGTGGCACGCCCAGCCCGGCCGATCGCCCTGGGAACTCGACCCGGATTTCCTCGCTGCGGTCGCGCGCGCGGGCGTGAATGCCGACATCGCGGCCGGCGACGGCCCGACCATGGACACCCGCGACCCAACCACCGAGCTTGCCGACGCGCGACGTTTGATGCTGCGCGTGTTGCTCGTGTGGCTGGCAGTGGTGGCGCTGATCGTGCTGGCGGCTTGGGTCGCTTGACCAGTGATCTTGCATACACGTGATTTGTCTTCATCGCCATTCGACCATGTATCGGCATCCATGCCTTTTCCCGGCGCCCTCCCGCCATAAAAG
>JBOHYV010000246.1:0-4413 GCA_050738135.1 Rhodanobacteraceae bacterium
CCTTTTGACCGGGCGCACCGTGTTGACCCTGTTCTTCGAACCGTCCACGCGTACGCGCACCTCGTTCGTGCTGGCGGCAAAAAGGCTCGGCGCCGACAATGTCAACTTCGATCTTTCGCGCTCATCCACCACCAAGGGCGAAAGTCTGCTCGATACCCTGCACACGCTGGAAGCGATGCGGCTGGATGCGCTGGTGGTGCGCCACAACGAAAACGGAATGCCCGCATGGCTGGCAGAGCATGCCAACAGTGCGGTCGCGGTGATCAACGCCGGCGACGGCACCCACGCGCACCCGACCCAGGGTCTGCTGGACGCCCTGACCATTCGTCAGCGGCGGCCCGACATCGAAGACCTGCACGTGGTGATCTGCGGCGACATTCGCCATTCCCGGGTCGCACATTCCGATGTTCAAGCACTGCACGCGCTGGGGGCGCGCGATGTCCATCTGTGTGCGCCGCGTGCCATGCTGCCGGAATCGTTGCGGGAATTTCCCGGCTGCGTGACAAGCGAGGAGTTCGATGGCGCGATCGAAGACGCCGACGTGCTGATCATGCTGCGTATCCAGAAAGAACGCATGGCCGCGACGCAATTCCCGGACGCCGTCGACTACCACGCCCATTACGGCCTGGATGCGCGCCGTCTGGCGCTGGCGAAACCGGACTGCCAGGTTCTGCACCCGGGGCCCATCAATCGCGGCATCGAGATCTCCCCGGACGTCGCGGACGGCCCGCAATCACGCATCCTCGACCAGGTCGCAAACGGCGTGCCGATGCGGATGGCGGTGCTGGCGGAGCTGCTTGCGTCGCCGGCATAATCAGGGGGGCTGGTTTTCGGGGAGCCAAGGAGAAATCCATGTGTCCAATTCTGCGCCGGGCTGTGCTTGCAGTTGCCTGCGGTTCCATGTTCGTGCTCGCCGGTTGCGGCAGGCACGTCGCCTCCAACGCCCCAATCACGTTCGCACCGGCTGACACGCCTTATCTGTTTGCCAATTTCAAGGCAAGACCGGAAGCGGCCGCGCAGGCATGGGGCCAGGCCAACGACGCCGCGATCTCTGCGCGCATCCGGCAGGTCGGCAAGTTCGCCGCGCTGATCAGTGACAAGGACCCCGTGACCGCCAAGCTCGCGGAGGCAATGCAGGCCGAGCTCGCGGACGTGCATTCCCCCGAGGCGTTGGAACGGGCGACCGGCTTTTCACAGTCCGCGCTGTTCGCAATCTACGGCATCGGCGACGTGCCGGTGGCGCGCATCGGATTGGCCTCGCCCGAGGCATTCAAGACCTTGTGGGCGCGCGTGGAAAAGCGGGCGGGCATCACGAGGCCCACTGCGACCATCGCCGGGCAAACCTATTGGATAGATGCGATTGGCAATACCAGGCTGCGCTTCCTGGTCGCGATCGAAGGCAAGCAACTGGTGGTCACCGTCGCGCCGGCAAACGCCAGCAAAACGACGCTGAAGCAGCTGCTCGGGCTCACCAAACCCGCCAGCAACGCCGCCGACCGACTTGCGCGCATCGACAGCCAGCATGGCTACAGCGATTACGGATCCGGGTACCTGGACACGCCGAAGTTGTTTGCCAACCTGTTCAGCAGCAAGGATGCGATCACACGGGAATTCACCAAGGACCTCGGCGGCTCATTGGCCGATCCGGCCTGTGCGAACGAATTCGCAACGCTGGCCAACCAGGTTCCGCTGGTGAGCGCGGGCTTCGAAACGTACTCGGCCAGCGAAATCCGCGGCAGTCTCGATGCACGGCTGTCACCGGCCCTGCTGGGGGTGCTGACCGCCTTGAAACAATCCGTGCCCGGCATGGGCGAGACGCAAGACACCTCGATGTTCGACATGGTGCTCGCTCTCCCGCTCGAGAAGTGGCAAGCGTTCCTGCGCAGCCGCGCCGAGGCGGCGGCCGGCAAGACGTATCAGTGTCCCGCCCTGGGCCCGCTCAACAGGTTTGCGAAGAACGCCTCCAATCCGCCCGTGCGGATGCCGCCGGAGGTGCACTCGCTGCTGGGCTTCCGGGTGGTGCTGGATCAATGGGACATCGGCCCCCGGATTGCGGGGCGTGCCTTGGTCGCAACTACCGATCCGGCTGCGTTGGCACAGCGGGTTCAGCAGACATTGCCGCAATTTGCGCTGAAAACCATTCCGACCGATGGAAGACCGATAGCCTTCAACCTGCCGGCCGGGATTCAGGCGAGGCTGGGCAGCGGTCGTCAGGGCTGGATCGCGGCCAACGCGAATGCGCTCGCGGTGGGCCTCGGCAGTGGCGAAGAAACCAAACTGACCGACGCCCTGAACGCACCCGCAGGCAACGGTGACATGCTGCTGCGGATGCACGTGGACGGCAGGATGTACCCACTGTTGGGCAGCTGGATCGAACGCTTCGCGACGCGGATGCCTTCAGCAAGCCAGGCACAGGCGCAGCAGCAAGCCGCGGTATTCACCACGATGGGCAAGATGATCAAGTCGTGCGACTTGGATGTGAAGCTCGACGGCAAGGGGCTGCACTTCGAAAGCGTGGCGTACCATCGGTGATCGCCGGAGCCGGAGAAAATCGAACGCTGTGCAACGCAAAACCCCCGGCAATCGCCCGGGGTTTTTTTCAATGGGTTGGCACGGGCAACCCGGCGGGAAACGGGCGTTCGGGTTTGCTCAGCGTATTCTGGAATACCGCAATGCGCCACTGCCCCGCGTGTTTCGTCATCACCAGCGTCTGGATCCCGTGATCCGGCGACGGCAGGCCGGGCGGCATGTGCGTCCCCGTCATCTTCCAGGACGCGTGAGCCACCGCGACGTCGGACCGGATGAATTCCACCCGCACATCGGTGAAGGTCAGCTGGCTGTCACGGAATACCGACGCAAAGGCGCGCGTCAACCTGGCCTGCATCTCGGCGCGGCTCTTCCACCACCAGCCGACGATATTGACGACATCGCAGTCCGGCGTGAACAGCCCCGAATACGCTGCAGCATCATGCTTGTTCCATGCCTCGGCCTGTCGCAACGCGATGGCGCGAACCGTGGCCACATCTTCACCGCCCCGTGCAGGCAAGACCGGTGGGAAAATGGCAGCGGCCAGCACCAGCATTGCCGCCAAACCGGACCGCGGCGCGTTCATGCCGACCTCCTGCGCGCCCCGAACGTGGGCGGCGTGCGCGATCTACATCCGATGGCCCTTTTCCGCGGTCTCCACCAGTTCCACGTCGCCGAGCCCCTGCGACAGCGAGTGCGCGTCGCCGCCCTGCGCAAGCTTGATCGCCAGCCGCACTTCATTGGCCGAATCGGCATAGCGAAGCGCGTCCTCGTAGCTGATGTGGCCGGCGTGGTACAGCTCGACCAGGTTCTGGTCGAAGGTGCACATGCCGAGGTTGGTGGACTGCTTCATCACGTCCTTGATCTTGTGGATTTCGCCCTTGCGGATGTAGTCCTGCACCAATGGCGTGCCGAGCAGCACCTCCATCGACACCCAGCGCCCCTGGCCATCAGGCGTCGGGATCAATTGTTGAGCGACGATGCCCTTCAGGTTCATTGACAGGTCCATGTACAACTGGTCGCGCACTTCCTCGGGGAAGAAATGGACGATGCGCTCCAGCGCCTGGTTGGCGTTGTTGGCGTGCAGCGTACACAACACCAGGTGACCGGTTTCGGAGAATTGGATCGCGTACTCCATGGTTTCGCGGGTGCGCACCTCGCCGATCAGGATCACGTCCGGCGCCTGGCGCAGGGTGTTCTTGAGCGCGTTTTCCCAACTGTCGGTATCGATGCCGAGTTCGCGCTGGGTGATGATGCAGCCTTCGTGTTTGTGCACGTATTCGATCGGATCCTCGATGGTGATGATGTGACCGGTCGAGTTCTGGTTGCGGTAGCCGACGATCGCGGCCAGCGAAGTCGACTTGCCGGCGCCGGTGGCGCCCACGAAGATCACGATGCCACGCTTGGTCATCGCCAACTGCTTGACGATCGGCAAAAGATTCAGTTCCTCGATGGTCGGAATCTTGCCCTCGATCCGGCGCAACACCATGCCGACGCAATTGCGCTGGTAGAAGCACGACACGCGGAAGCGGCCCACATTGACGACGCCTATTGCGAACTGGCACTCGTGGGTTTTCTCGAATTCCTCGCGCTGCTGCGGGTTCATCACGTTCAACACCATGTCGCGCGCGTCCTGCGCGGTCAGCGGTGTCTGGGTGATCGGCACGATCCGGCCGTTGACCTTGATCGACGGCGCCACGCCGGCCGTGATGAAAAGGTCGGAAGCCTTCTTGTGCACCATCAACTTGAGGAAGGATGAGAAATCGACTGCGCTCATGGTTGTACTCCGGGGACTCGGGACTCGGGACTCGGGACTCGGCAGAGCATCATCGTCGCTCCGCCGGACCCAACGTCCTCGTCACCTTTCCCGCCATCTTTCCGAGACAC
>JBOHYV010000247.1:0-4403 GCA_050738135.1 Rhodanobacteraceae bacterium
GAACAGGCCCAGCGGTTTGCCGTCGGAATCATACACCTCGTACACCAGCACGTCCTTGTTCCATACCGGCAGATCCTTGCGCTGCTTGAAGCTGATGCCGTACAGCTCGTGCGCGGCGTAGAACACGCCGTTCACCAGCACGTCGTGCAGCTCGAAGTACGGCTTCACCTGCGCGGCGTCGATGTCGTATTTGGCCTTCTGCACCTGCTGGCCGTAATACTCCCAATCCCATGGTGCGAGCGCGAAAGCGGGCTTGCCGAGCGCCTTGCGGTCCTTGTCGATCATTTGCTGACGGGCGCCGGCCTCGGCGGCGGCGCGGGCCTTGGCGGCCGGCACCAGCGCATCGAGGAAATGCATCGCCGTGGCCGGGGTCCTGGCCATCTGGTCCTGAAGCTTCCACGCGGCGAAATCCGGATAGCCGAGCAATTTGGCTTTTTGCGCGCGCAGCCAGGCGATTTCGGTGATCGTGGCGCGGGTGTCGTTGGCGTCGCCCTTCTCGGCGCGGTGGATTGAGTGGTCATACAGCCCGTGGCGGACGCTGCGATCCGCAAGAAACGCAAGATCGGGCTGCTGGGTGGTGTTCTGCAGCGGGATTACCCATTTGCCCTTGAGGCCACGCGCCTTGGCGGCATCGGCCGCGGCCTTGATCTGGCTCGACGACAGGCCCGCAAGCTTTGCCTTCGAGTCCACCACCAGCGCGCCGGCCTTGGTGGCGGCGATCAGCTTGTTGCTGAATTGGGTGGTCAGCGTGGAAAGTCGCTCGTTGTAATGCTTCAGCTTGGTCTTGTCGGCCTGCGACAACTTGGCGCCGTCGAGCACGAACTGCTGATAGTCGACCTCGAGCAGGCGTTCGGATTCCGGGTCGAGCTTCAGCTTCGCGCGTTCGTTGTACAGCTTCTGGATGCGGCCGAACAATTTCGCGTTGAGATGGATCGCGTCCTGATGTGCCGCGAGCCTCGGCGCTTCCTGCTCGGAAATTTTCTGCAGGGTCGGGTTGGTGTCGGCGCCGGTGTACAGGTTGAACACGTTCATCACGCGGGTCAGCAGCTGGCCGGTTTTTTCCATCGCGACGATGGTGTTCTGGAAGGTCGGAGGCGCGGGGTTGTCGGCGATCTTCCCGATCTCCCGCATCTGCAGTTGCATGCCCTTTTCGATCGCGGGGACGTAGTCCGAATCCGTGATCTTCGAAAAATCCGGTGTGCCGAACGGCAGCGTCGAAGGCCGGTAGAGCGGGTTGGATGGAGTGGACCCGGCCTGCTTCGTGCTGGTGGGAGGCGCGGCGGCCGCCGCGTTCACGCCCACGCCTCCGGCGACAAGCGCGCAACAGGCGACGAGGATCTGGATGCGGATTGCGGGCATGTGGGGCCTCCTTGCACGGTGGAAACTCAGGCGGCTGCGACGTCGCGCAGTTGCCAGTTCGGACCGATCAGGATGAACAGACGGTGGCGCAACACGAAGTGCGTGAGCGTCGTGAGCACCTGCACGTCGGTGTGCAGGTCATCGAGCTTGGCAGTGACGGTGGCGTTTGCGTCGACCGGTGCCAGCGACTGGTCCACTTCGTCGGGATCCGGCTGCCTAGCCTTCCAGTGCTGGAACAGTATGGGCTGACGCAATGCTTCCTGCAGGGCCGTGGCGAAGCCCGTCGGTGACGACCCCTGGAACGACAGATCGGGGTCCGGGCCGCGCGCCTTGGCAAGATTGGCGATCGTCAGGTAGTACCGCTGGGCTTGGCTCAAGGTCGGGCTCCGTGAATGGTGAGGACGTGGAAGGGACAACCGTCAATGATGCCTTGATTCAGGTCAAGACGCCAATCCTTGCCTCGGGCTGGTAGTGGTGCAGATTGAACTCGTTCCGTTCGCGTTGAGCCCTTCGACAAGCTCGGGGCAGGTTACGCGAGCGCAGCGAGCGAAGTCGAAACGCAGGCAACCTTTCGACGTCGGCCGCATCCCAGTTCAAGATGAGGCCTGCGCCCGGAGCCCGCCCCGGACTTGATCCGGGGGCGAACGGCATTTCAAACCAGACCACCACCCCCAAGCTGGTAGTGCTCCGGTTTTAATTTCCGGTTGCAGTCGAAACCCGCCACCAGGCTCGCGTCCCGCAATCAGGCCGCGTCGCGCAGGGCGTCGGCGGCGTCGCGCAGCGAGGCCGCCGCGGACAGATACGTTGCGCCGTGCGGCAGGACGCCGAGGCAAGGTGATGCCAGCGAACGGTTCAGTGTCACCAGGTTTTCCTTCGGGTACAGCATGTCGGGATCGATGCGGTTGCCGATCCAGCCCATCAGTTCGCAACCGTCGGCGCGTATCGCGCGCGCACTCAGCTGCGCGTGATTGAGGCAGCCGAGTTGCAGTCCCACGACCAGGATGACGGGCAATTCGAGGTGCAACGGGATCGCGCTGGCGCGCAGCATTTCGGACAGCGGCGTCAGCCAGCCGCCCACACCTTCGATCACGATGGCGTCACCGTGCAGCATGGCGAGCGTGTCATACGCATCCTCGATCGGCGGCATCGTCACCTCGGTGTTCATCTCCGCCGCCGCGATGTGCGGCGATACCGGCGCCTTGAAGGCGAACGGGTTGCAATCCGCGTAACGTTCCGGCCGCGGATCGCTGGCCTCGATCAGCGCCAGCGCGTCGTCGCTACGCAAGCCATCGGGCGTTTCGATGCAACCACTCGCTACGGGTTTCATGCCGGTGGCGCGCAGGCCCGCCGCGCGCAGCGCCTGCAGCAGCGTGCAGGCCGCGAAAGTCTTGCCGATACCGGTATCGGTGCCGGCGATGAATACGCCCTTGGCTTTCATGGTGGCAGCGTGGCTTCCAGGGTGGAACGATAACGCTTCTGGACGGAGCCGGTGGCCCAGAGCAGCGAATAGCTGCACCCGGCAACCAGAATTGGCCAGAGCTGGCCGATCGCGATGGCGAGCAGCGCAATCAGCGCGGAGAGCAAACCGATGGAGCCGCAAAACGACCACGTCACCATCCCCGTACGGGTGTTGATCAGTTCTTCGCGCGACCGATGGGCTGCATTGCCAATCCCGTGCCGGAACAACAAGGCCAGGGTGCCGGCCATGCAGGCGTAGGACAAGCCGTAGCACACAAACAGCGACGATATTGCCATTATGGTCGTGGTGAAGTGCGCGAAGTCCGGCGACAGCGCGCCGCCGGTGATGCTGCCGAAAAAGATCGCATACACCAGGTGCAACGGAAACACGAATATCAACGCGAAGAACACCAGCAGCAATGACAGGTGCCGGGTCGTGCCGTCGGTCAGCCGCGTCACGTCACGCCAGCGCACGTGGCCGTGCCAGAACACGGCCAGTTGCACAAAGCACGCGGCGAACGCGGGTACGCCGCGCAGCGCATGTTCCAGTGTCGCGACACTCTTGGGCAGGCTGGCGCCGCTGATCACCAGCAGCGTCACCGCGAACGCGAACGCGCCGTCCACGAAGTTGTCCAGGCGCGCACTTTCGGTGCGGTTCTGTCGCGTTTCCAGTTCCGCGGGCGTGACGGGATCGGCCATTGCGCGATAATAGTGTACTTCGCTTCGTATTTCGTTCGAGCGGACGCGCCAGAGCTGCGCGCCGCTCAACTCAAAAATCCCTATTGGCATACGACCATGTTTGAAACCACTCCCATCAACGCCACGGACAAGCCCGGACTGTACGCCGAACTGGCACAACAGGCACGCGGCTTGTTGCACGGCGAAACCAACCTCGTCGCCAACGCCGCCAACTTCGCGGCACTGGTCTACCACGCGCTGCCCGACATCAACTGGTGCGGGTTCTATTTCCCCGACGGCGACGGCCTCGTGGTCGGACCGTTCCAGGGCAAGCCCGCATGCATCCGGATCGCGCACGGACGCGGCGTCTGCGGCGCGGCGGCGGTATCGCGGCAAACGCAAGTCGTCGTCGACGTCAACGCGTTCCCCGACCACATCTTCTGCGACGGCGCCTCGCGCTCGGAAATCGTGGTGCCGCTGGTGCGCACCGACGGCACGCTGCTCGGCGTGTGGGATGTCGATTCGCCCAACCTCGCGCGCTTCGACGACGACGACCGCGCCGGCATGGAAGCGCTGTGCGTGGAGTTCATGGCCGCAGCAGCCGAATAACCTGGTGTGTTCGTAGGGTGGGCATTGCCCGCCGAACAACGGAATACGGCGGACAGTGTCCGCCCTACGAGTGCTGGATTCCGGGTTCCGCCCGCACGCAGCGCGGGCGGCACCGGAATGACGACGATCGCGTGGGGATGGAAGCGCTGTGTGTGGAGTTCATGGCCGCAGCAGCCGAATAACCTGGTGTGTTCGTAGGGTGGGGATTGCCCGCCGAACAACGGAATACGGCGGACAGTGTCCGCCCTACGAGTGCTGGATTCCGGGTTCCGCCCGCACGCAGCGCGGGCGGCCCCGGA
>JBOHYV010000248.1:0-4401 GCA_050738135.1 Rhodanobacteraceae bacterium
GCTGCACGTCGCCTTCGGACAGGCGTGGAATGCCCCGCGGCAGATGCCGACGGCGGTCCGGCGAAGGCATGACCATCAGGTCCGACAACACCTTCTGGAGCCACGGAAACCGGTTGGGTTCGGGCTTCTGCAGCTCCAGCATGCTGCCGCCGTCGCCGATCACCCAACCGTCGGCGCTCAGCAGTCGCACCCGCACCCCGCTTGGTGCGAGCTGGGTAAGATCGTTCGACAGTGCCGGCGACAAACTGAGCAATGGGCGCAGAACGGGCTTGCCCGCGCCGAAGCGCGTGGGCGCATTGGCGTCAAACACGCCGATGCCGAGCTTGGCCGGGGCCTGCGCGCGGGGAATCCGGAGTTCGATCTGGTAACCGTTGCTCGTGTCCAGCCACTGTCCGCTGATCTGATCCGGGAAGCCGTGCACCCGGCGGTCGAGCGGATGCGCGAGGAATGCGCCGGAGTTCGCGCTGGAAAGAAGGTAACTTCTCTGCCGGTTGCCGCGCGCCAGTTCCAGCACCACGTGATCGGCCTCGACCGCTGCCGCATCCTGCGCGTCCAGCCGGGTGTGGGTGGTGTCGGCAACATTGATGCGCATGTACATCCATGCCGCGTCGTCGGCCAGTTGCACCGTCACCCCCGGCCACGGCTGCTGTGCCCAGCGCGACATCGAAGCCCAGTCGTGCTCGCTGCCATCTATGACGATCGGTTGCGTGACGCGCTGGACATACCAGCCCTGCCCGGCACTCGGCAGGTCCGCACCGACCGCCACCAGACCACGGTCCAGCGCGAAAGCGATCGCCAGTAGCGCCTGCTCCTGACTGTTGCGCAGCAAATGCTCCATCTGCCGCACGTACAGCCAACCCGCCCACGGCAACGCCAGCGTGGACAAGGCCACCAGCAGCAGTTTGCGGCGAAGGGTCATGAGAAGCCGGGACTCGGGACTCGGGACTCGGGACTCGGGAAAGCGGCGCCGGGATTCATGGGCACATTCGAATAGCGCAGCGCCTTTGGCGCAAGCGACTCATGCGCGCAAAGCGAACACGTGCGAAAAATGCGGGGTGGCCATCGTCGAAGGGATGGCGAAATTGGCCCCGGCCGCCAGCAACTTGTCGCGTTGACCGAGTCCCGAGTCCCGAGTTCCGAGTTCCGAGTCCCGAGTCCCGGGTCCCCGGTCCCTGTCGTCATGGCTTCCAGCGGTACCCCACCCCATGCACCGTCTCGATCGCGTCAAAGTCCGTATCGACGGCGATGAACTTCTTGCGGATGCGCTTGATGTGCGAGGTGATGGTGGCGTCATCCACCACCAGTTCCGCATCGCGCATCAACTGGTCGCGGTTCTTCACGTGTCCGGGGAAACGCACCAGCGTGTGCACCATCCAGAACTCGGTCACCGTCAGCGGCACCTCGGTGCCGTTCCAGGTGACGCGCATGCGTTCAGCCTCCAGCTTCAGGGGGCCATGCTCGACCACCGTTTCCGTCGCCGCCGGCGTCTTCTGCGATTCGGCGCGCCGGAACAGTGCGCCGATGCGCGCAGCAAGGTGGTGCAGGCTGATGTCCTTGCTGAGGTAATCGTCAGCGCCGAGACGCAGCCCCGAAATTACGTCGAAATCGGAATCGCGTGCGGTAAGGAAAATGATCGGCAGGGTCGCCGATTTCGCGCGCAACTCGCGGCACAGGTCGAAGCCGCCTTCGGGCTCGTCACCCAAGCCGATATCGATGATCACCAGCTCAGGCATCCGGTTGGCGAAAGCGCCCGAAGCTTCCCCGCGCGAGGCGAAGCCGTGTACGTCGTAGCCGATGCGCGACAATGCCTCGACGTAATTGGCGCGGATGGAAGGCTCATCCTCCACAATGGCAATGGCGCGGGCCATGGATTTTCCTTGTCGACGCGGTCCACCGTTGGACCGCCGCAGCGCGAGCGTGCGCCATGCGGGCGTGACGTGCAACCCACTTGGCCGGGCTGCCCGCGTTTTGCCACAAATCGCCCGTTTTCGGCCCTTGACCTGCCCTGCCACAGGCGCCCCGACAACGCCTAATTGGTTCGTCGGTACTCCTGCCGTGGATGTCGACCGTGGAACACCCCCGCGCTGGCGCCGGAGACGCACCGGTTCATTGCACCGGAAGGCGTCCAGCGCGGCGGACCACCACGCGGATTTGAAGACACTCTCCCCCAAGGTTCGTTTCTCTCCTGGTAGGCCGCGGTCCCGGTGCGCAAGCACCGGGGCCGTTGGCTATGCGTTCATCCCTGAACGCGGCTCCGTTCAGCACTGCGCGAGCATCAAGATTCTCACACTCTGCGAGTCCACCACGCCCATCCCTGGGCTGACTTTTCATCAAACCTTTGCGTTCGTCCCTGAACGCTGCAACGCGTAACCTTCAATAACCATCGACATTTTCGGCTCGTGGACACCAGAACGCCCATCCTGGGCTGACTTTTCACAAAACCCGCTCCGCGTGGAGCTTTCAGCGACGTAGCCCGGATGAAGCCGCGCAGCGGCGCAATCCGGGAGTAACCACGAAGGAGCCCTGATTTCGTTCGCACTTCGTGATCTGCGTTTTTTATCTGCGCCTGTTCGCCGACTGCGCTGCTTCTCGATTCAACCGGCCAACCTGCGCATGGCGGTGATTGTCTGCTTGTAATCATCGCTGCCGAAGATTGCGGAACCGGCGACGAAGGTGTCGGCCCCGGCGAGCGCGATATCGCCGATGTTCTCCGCCTTCACGCCGCCATCGACTTCCAGATGGATCGGACGCCCACTGCGATCGATGATTTCGCGTGCACGATTCAATTTTTCCAACGCCGACGAAATGAAAGACTGGCCCCCGAAACCGGGGTTCACCGACATCACCAGCACGATGTCGATCTTGTCCAGCACGTAGTCCAGCCAGTCCAGCGGCGTCGCGGGATTGAATACCAGGCCCGCCTTGCACCCGTGCTCGCGGATCAGCGACAGCGTGCGATCCACGTGGCGCGTGGCTTCGGGATGAAAGCTGATCGACGTGGCGCCGGCCTTGGCGAAATCCGGCACGATCCGGTCCACCGGCTCCACCATCAAGTGCACGTCCATCGGCGCGGTGATGCCGTAGTCGCGCAATGCCTTGAGCACCATCGGTCCGATGGTCAGGTTGGGGACGTAATGGTTATCCATGACATCGAAGTGGATCCAGTCGGCCCCCGCATCGATGACGGCCTCGACTTCGGCTCCGAGTCGGGCGAAGTTGGCCGAGAGGATGGATGGGGCGATCACGCTGGGTTGTTTCATGAGATGCATCCGATTCGGCGAATGTTTCCCATCAAGGGGCGAGGGAATAGTAGCGAGGGCGCGAGATCAGGGATTATCCGCGAAAGTCCGATCTGCGCAGCGAGGGCATGGACCAACACGCTTGCTTCTCGGCAGCTAGTGACACCCTCGCCACCCATCCCTCATCCCTCATCCCCTGTTTCACCGGAAGCCCCGTTCCGATTGTATGCGTTCCCAGGCCGCATTGATTTCGCTGGCGCGCTGCTCGGCGCGTCGCCGCAAATCCTCGGGCATGTTGCCCATGCGGTCGGGGTGGTATTCGCTGATCAGTTTGCGATACGCGCGCTTGATGGTGTGCTCGTCGGCCTCGCGCGCGACGCCCAGCACGGCATAAGGATCGGGACCCGTGCGCTGTGGTGTCGCGGTTCGACGGCCTTGCTGCGACCAGGCACCGGCGTGCGCCCAAGCGCCGGCGTCAGGGCCGGCATTCCAGGCGAATCCCTTCATTGCCAGCAGCGCCACCAACTGGATGTCACTGATGCGAAGTGAAAACGCCGCCCGCTTCAATACCTGCAGCTTTTCATCGGTCAGCGGACCGTCCGCCAGTGCGACGTCACACAGCATGTCGAGGAACGGCATCACCGAGCTGCGTCGCGGGAGGCACCACGCACGCAGGTCCACCAGCGTTTGCGCAAGCTCGAACCCCGGCGCCTTGCCCTTGTTGAACGAGTCGATCGCCCGCCGCCGCCACAACGCGTCCAGTTCCAGCCGCGTCATCAGTTTTTCCACGATCGCGACTTCGGCTTCCGAGACCCGCCCGTCGCTCTTGGCCAGTGCGCCCATCAGCGCGAACAACGGCTCGACGTAGCCGTCCCTGCCGCCGGTGCGGGTGAGCCCGGAAAGCCAGCCGCTGTCGAACACGAGGTGTCCGATCACCAGCCCGATCAGCGCGCCGCCGAAGTTACGCGTCACCACCAAGCCGATCACGAACCCGATCAGCTTGCCCCAGATTCTCATGGAACCCCGGTCCTCTCCGGCGGACATGGCGACTGCGCCGAAAACCAGTGCGCCAGCGCCTGCATTTCCTTCCCGGTCAGCGGGCCCGCCGCGGCCTGCATCACCGGCACCTTGCGTTCGCCGTCGCGATACTCATGCAACGCCT
>JBOHYV010000249.1:0-4400 GCA_050738135.1 Rhodanobacteraceae bacterium
CTAGCCTCTTCGACATGAGCCGATCGACCGCCCTGCGACAGATATTGCGCCGTGATCGGCTGCAGGCGTTCGGCAAATTCCTGTGGCGCCGCTTCCGCGACGACAAGTGCTTCGAAACCGCCGGCGCATTGTCATACACCACCTTGTTCGCGATCGTGCCCCTGCTCACCGCGGTGATCGCGATCCTGGCGGTCTTCCCGCTGTTTGCCGGGCTGCGCGAACACGTATCCGATTTCATCTTCCGCAACTTCGTTCCGGCGTCCGGGGAAACGGTACAAGGATACCTGCTCCAGTTCGCCGACAACGCCAGCAAGCTGACGGTGGTGGGCGTCCTGTTCCTGCTGGTGAGCGCACTGATGATGCTGGCCAGCATCGAGGATCGGTTCAACCGGATCTGGCGTGTTCCATCACCACGCAAGGGCAGCGCGAGGTTCCTGCTCTACTGGGTCGCATTGACGCTCGGTCCGCTGGCGCTGGTCGCCGCGGTGGCCGCCAGTTCATGGGTGTTCGCACAGCCGATCGTGCGAGGCGCGGGCGAAGTCGGCGTGTTCGGCCTGCGCGTGATCGGGTTGTTGCCACTCATCTTCACTTGGTTCGGCCTGACGGTGTTGTATCAACTGGTGCCCAATTGCCGCGTGCGCTGGCGTGATGCGGCAGCCGGCGCCCTGATCGGCGCGTTGCTGTTCGAGGCGGCGCGCAACGGCTTTGCCTGGTACGTGCAGGCCTTCGCCAACTACCGCGTGGTGTATGGCGCGCTGGCCGCGATACCGATATTCCTGATCTGGGTATACCTGTCGTGGGTGATCGTGTTGCTGGGCGCGACACTGACCGCGGCGCTGGACGCGTTCGAATATCACGATCCGGACGAAATGTTGCCGCAGGGTTGCGAATTCGTGGGATTGATGCGGGTGCTGCAACATTTTGCCCTTGCCCAGCGGACGGGCAAGGGCTTGCGCGAATCGGATCTGTCGCGCCACGAAGCATTTCTCACGACCGATCTGCTGCGACGCTACCTCGGCGATCTGCTTCGCGCCGGGATGATCCGCCGCACCGATGGTGGTGAGTGGGTGTTGGCGCGCGACCTCGACAATGCCTCGCTCGACGACGTGTTCCGTGCGGGCGATTACCGCCTGCCGTCGGACGCATTGTCATTGCAACGCGCCTGTGCCGGTCTGCTGCCCGAGGTGCGGGTGGCCCTGCAGCACGCAGAGGCCGCATTGCGCGAAAACCTGGCGGTGCCGTTGCGCAGCGTGTTTTTCGGCGCACTGCGCGAAAGCCCCGCGAAGCCGGAAGAGAAACCGTCATGATCGCAACCCTGTTCCGCCGCGCCACGCTCGTTGTCCTGCTGCTGTGCGCCTGGCTGCCGGTTGCAGGCGGCGCGCAAACGCTTGTCGCAGCGCCACCGAAGCTCGTCATCCAGACGCTGAACGGCAAGACATTCGATCTCGCGGCCCAACGCGGCAAGTGGGTGATCGTCAACTTCTGGGCAACTTGGTGCTCACCGTGCATCGCCGAGATGCCCACCATCTCGAAGTTTGTCGCGGCGCATCGGAATGTTGCGGCGATCGGTCTCGCCTGGGATCGCACGCCGCGCGCCCAGGTCGTGAAGTTTGCGAAAAAGCATCCGGTCGATTACCCGTTGGCGCAGGTGGACATGGATCATCCGCTTACGGGGTTCCCGGCGCCGGTCGGGCTGCCGACCACGTATCTCGTTGCACCGGACGGACGGATCGCAAAACATTTCATCGGACCGGTCGATGCGAAGCTGCTGGACGCGGCCATCGCGGCAGCGCGCCCGCGATCAGCCACGGCTTCGGAGCATTGATGCGATGGTCTGCGCGCGTTTCATCGTTACGGGCACGGTGCAAGGCGTATTCTTCCGCGCCTCGACGCGCGAGCAGGCGCTGCGCCTCAGGCTGGGCGGATCGGCCAGCAATCGTGTCGACGGCAGCGTGGAAGTGATCGCAAGCGGCAATGCGGCCGGATTGGCGGAACTGGAGCACTGGCTGCGTCGGGGACCACCTGCCGCGCGCGTCGAGAGCGTGCGGCGCGAAGCCCTCCCGGACCAGGACCTGCGCGGCTTCACGACGCGATGAAGCGCCGCCGGCCGGCCCGGCCGGCAACGCCCGCACAACCAGGCGCGTCGGGCTATCCGGAGGTCCCGAGGCGGGGGATCAACCCGGCCAGATTGCACGGCCGCGTGCGCGCGTCGAGTTGCGCGCGCAACAGCTTTTCCCACGCGGTGCGGCAAGCCGACGTCGAGCCGGGCAGGGCGAACACGAAGGTCTGGTTGGAAAGCCCCGCGAATGCACGCGATTGCAACGACGACGTGCCGATTTCCTCGAAGCTCACCGCGCGAAACAGTTCGCCGAAGCCCGGCATCTCCTTGTCCAGCAAGGGCAACACCGCTTCCGGGGTCGAATCGCGGCCGGTGAAACCGGTGCCGCCGGTGATCAGCACGCCGTGCACCGCGGGATCGGCGATCCAGGCTGCCACCTGAGCGCGAACCGCGTAGCGGTCGTCGCGCAGCAGCTTGCGGTCGTGCAGACGGTGTCCGGTTTCCGTCAGTGCGTCGGCAAGAAACTGGCCGGAGGTGTCGTTCTCCAATGTGCGCGTGTCCGAGACGGTCAGCACGGCGAGGCTCAGCGGAATGAATTGATCCCCGGCGCTCATCCGTCGGTCTTGCCCCAGCCATTGCGCACGGGCTCCGGCATCGCGATGGGTTTTGGCGGGGTGCCCTTGCGGTGGCGTTCGTCCATTTCGTGCAGCAGTGCGGCGAAGTCGCTTGCGTACACTTCCATGTCGAACAGACCGGAGGTGTCGCGTTGCACCGCAAGGCGTTCACGCAGCGTGGCCAGCACCGACCGGTAGTTGCCGAAGCGCGTCGCAATCTCGACGAAGGCATCGTCGTCACGCGCAATCAGCTCCGGCATCCCGAGGTAGTGGTTCAGGCTGCCGGCAACGCGCGAGGCAAAGGTATTGCCGGGACGCGTCAACACCGGACAGCCGGCCCAGATGGCGTCGGATGCACTGGTGTGCGCGTTGCAGGGATTGGTGTCGAGGAACAGGTTGGCCAGCCGGTAGCGCGCGAGGTGTTGCAGGTGCGGAAGAGCAGGCGAGAACACCAGTCGCTGGGGCTGGATGCCGTTTGCACGTGCCGCATCGCGCAGACGTGCGTCGGCTTCACGACCCGCGGTGAGCAGCCACAGTACACTGCCCGGGACGCCGCGCAGCACGGCGCACATGCGCGTGAAACCCGGCGCGTCGAGCTTCCACGAACTGTTGAAGCTTGCAAACACCACGGCATCCCCGGGAAGCCCGAACGCTGCCCGTGGCGGTGCGTCGAACAGCAGGCGCGTGGTGTCGGAGGGCTGGTGGCAGCGCGGCAGCCAGGCGACCGCCTCGGAATAGAAGCGCCGCGACTCTTCCGGAACGGTGAAACGGTCGGCGATCAGATAGTCGATGTACGGCGAGCCCGAGGTACCGGGGAAGCCCAGCCACTTGACCTGGACAGGCGCAGGCCTCAATGCGAACACGCCCGCCACGGCGTCGGCGCACCACCCGTCCACGTCGACGAGAACGTCGATTTGCGCCGCGTGCACGAGGCGTGCGATGTCCGGCGCCGACAGTTCATCCACGTCGTGGAACACGTATGCGGCGCCCCGCAGTCGTTGCCGGATCGGGCTGCCGTCGTCGGGCGTGGTGGCGACGATATGCAGCTCGATGTCGTCACGCTTGCCCAGTTCCTCGAACATCGCCGCGGTCAGCAGCGCAGCCGTCCGCGGTACGCCCGCCCGCGCGCCGAATCCCGCGGACATGAAGCCGACCGTGAGCGGTGCGTTGTTCCCGCGCGGCGGGTACTGGAATTGCAGACGTAGTTTGAGCGGCTCCTGTTCGCGCGCAACCCGGTTTGCTGCTGCCCGCGCGCACGCGAGTTGTTCGACGGGCGTCGAATCTTCGGCCAGGAATGCGAATGGCTCGATATCGTCCGCCCCGGCCGCGACACGCGCACGCAGGCGTGTGCCGAGTGGTTCGGCGCCGGTCCAGTCGTGCAGCCTGCGCAGGGTGAATGCCAGGCGCCCTTCGGCTGCATGCAGGTCCGGATCGATCTGCAGCGTGCGGCGGTAGAGGCGGGCGGCTTCGGCAAAGTGATGCTGCTCGTCCGCCATCAGCCCTGCCTGGTACGTGAACTCCGCGCCCGGTGCAAGCGTGGCGCCCTGCAGGTACGCGGCCTGGGCGTCGGCGAACCGGCCCCTCCGTTGCAGCAATTTCCCCAGCAACAGCCATGCCTGCGGGTGTTGTTGCGCATCGAGCAGCACGCGCAACCGGTGTTCCGCATCCTCCAGCATGCCCAGCGACAACTCAACCGCGGCAAGGTTGAGCGCGGCGTCGGAATGGCC
>JBOHYV010000250.1:0-4381 GCA_050738135.1 Rhodanobacteraceae bacterium
GTCGGAGCGCCAACCCAGCTTTGCGTCAGCTCGAACAGGTTCTGTTCGTCGAGGCCGGTTGGGCGCTGGATGCGTTCGATGCGCTGGCCGATGATGAACACCGCGTTGCACACGATCGCCAGCGTCAACGCGATCTGCAGCGTGATCAACGTGACGCCAGCCTTGTGCTTGCGGAGTGCCGCAAGGATGGGGTGAAGTGTCATGTCCTTTTCCTCTGTTGGTCATTCCGGACGCCGCGATAGCGGCGATCCGGAATCCAGCTTTTGCTTCGAGCGACCAAGATCAAAATGGATTCCGGGTTCCATCTCGATGAAGCCTGGGTGCCCCGGAATGACGAATCTCGTTTTTTCAGGTCACGCAACATGGCTCTTTCCGCGGTATCCGTCAGTTCGATTTCAACTGCCACGCAGGCTGCACCGACGCCGCGCGCATGGTGGGATAAAGGCCAGCCAGCATCGTGGCGACAATCGCCACCCCCAGCGTGATGAAAAGCAATGACACGTCCAGATGCGCCAGCCGGGCGATGTCGCGGGGCAATACCCAATCGCCACCGGCGATGCCAAGCCAGGTCAACACCAACCCGAGCACACCACCGGCCAGTCCAACCATGCCGGCTTCGATCATGAACTGTGCATAGATTTGACGGCGCGACGCGCCCAACGCGCGGCGCACGCCGATCTCGGATGCGCGACGCAGGAACTTGGCCAGCAGCAACCCGGCCGTGTTGACCAGACACACCAGCAGCAGGCCCAGCGCGACGTACAACGAGATCCTGGTGTCGGGCGGTACGACCTGCATGTGATTCAGCCACGCCATCAACCCGCGCAGACGCACGTTGGGCGCCCAATCGGGATGGCGCTGGCGCGCGAAGCCGGCGAGATAATTCCTGAAGTTCTGCACGGCCGCAGCGTTGTCCAGCTGCGCCATGTAGGAAACCCAGATGCAACTGGAATGTTGCAAACCCACGAAACCCGTCTGCTTCGGCGACTGGAAGCAATTGGTGGTGCCCTGATTGGACATGCCGGCCACGATCGCGGTGTTGAACGGCAGGAATACATCCGGGTTGGTGAGGACGAAACCACCGCTGTCCACGAGGTCGTAGTAGACCGGCTCGGGGTGCCAGTCGCCGAGCACGCCGACCACGCGGAAATGGTGGCGTTCGATATCAAGCGTCTTGCCGACGCTGTCGCCACCTCCGAAGACTTCGCGATTGAGTTTGCCGCTGATCACCACGACCTGGGCACGGTTCGCATCGGCGTCGGCGGCCCAGCCGCTGCCGTACTGGAACGGCACGTTCAGCATCGGAAAGAATTCGCCGAATACGCCGTATCCCAGCGTATTGATGGGGTGCTTGCCGGGATCGGCTGGCACGATCGAAGGCGAGAGCTGGTAAATCGCCGACTGGTATTTCGCGCGGTGATCGCGCATCAGCGCCACGGCATCGGCGTAGGTCAACTGATCCGGGGGACCCTGATCCGGACCGGGATTGACGCTGCGCGCGCCGGGGCCCCACGGATCGATCTGCGGCACGAACAGCTTGGCCGATTTGGCGGGAATCGGATCGCCCGACACCGCGCGGAATACCGACCAGGTCGTCATCGATGCGGCCACGCCGAATCCGACCGTCAGGACCATCAGCGCGGTGAGCGCCTTGTGGCGCTTCAGGCTGCGCAGTGCGAGGTCGATGTAATACGCAAACATGTCATTCGCTCCAATTCAGTCCCTCCCCCTTCCACAGGAAGGGGGATAGAGGGGGATGGCTCTTGTTGCCGCATGACGACATCCCCCCGGCGCATTCGCGCCGACCTCCTTCCCGTGGAAGGGGGTGTACATCACACACTCCTCGTTGCCACCACCGGCGGCACGGCGGCGGCGCGCAAGGCCGGGCCCAGCACCGCGAGTTGGCCGATCAGCCACAGCGCGACCGCGCCGATCGGCAGATAAGCCAGCGGCAGGTGCGCCATTTCGTAGTGCTGCATCAGCAGCAGGCTGAGGCCATAGGCCAGCAGCATGCCGACGACAATCCCGAAGGTGACGATCAGGAAATTTTCCGTCTGGAAGTAACGCAGAATGTCGGCGCGTGTCGCGCCCAGCGCGCGCCGAATGCCGATCTGCTTGCGGCGTTGCGCGACCCAGAAACTGGCAAGCCCCACGATGCCGAGCCCGGTGATCAGCAACACCGCCAGGATCACGCCGACCAGCATGCCCGCCATCGCGCGGTCGTCCTGGAAATAAACGCCGCGGACTTCATCGAACGTTTGCACGTGGGCAATGACGCGCTCCGGATCCGCGCGCTTCAACGCAGTGATCGCGGCGGCCCGCACCCGCTGCCGGTCCTGCGGGTGGGTGCGCAGCACGTAGAACTCGTCCTTGTCCGCGCCCATCCGCACCGGAATGATCATCGAGTACTGTGCCGTTGCGATGTCGTACGCATTGGCCCGCGCGAGCGTCGCCACCACGCCGACCACGCGCAGGCTCGCCTTCGGCGTCAGCCAGAAAAGTTTCCCGAGTGGACTCTCGCCGGGCCACAGCCTCTGCGCGAGCGCTTTGCTGATCACGGTCGGCATCGGGAATCCCCGATCGCTGCCCCCGCTGAGGCCGCGTATCACTACATCGGCATCGACGTAATCGCCGGGCTGAAGCTTGCGCCCTGCGATCAGGCGCAGGCCGAACGTCCGGACCAGGTTCTCGCTGAAGTAGGTGGCAGCATTCAGCGTACGATGCGGTTGGGTCGGCGAGAGCATCACGTTGGCGTTCGAGGAAGATCCTCCGAACGGCACCTGGTTGGCCATGCCGACCGCCTGCACGCCGGGAATCTGCTGCAAGGCCGCGAGGTCTTCCCGCGCGCGCGCGTAACGGTCCGGCGGCGGCTTGATCGGCGCCTGCCGGATCAGCACCAGATCATGTTCGGCGACGCCGCTGGGCATGTCCATGTGCTGCATGCGCTGCACGATCAGGAACACGCCATTGCAGACGATCGCGCAGGTCAACGCGATCTCCAGCATCAACAGCCAGATGATTACCTTGTGCCGGCGCAGCGCCTTGAGGATGGGCAGGATGTCCATGTCATTGACTCTTCAGTTGCAGGGCCGGCGTGACCCTGCACGCGCGCCAGGCCGGAAACAGGCCGGCCAACAGAGTGGCGCCGATCGCAAGCGCGAAGGTGACCCCCAACATCGCCGGGTCCAGGTGCGCCAACGCGGCATAGTCGGAAGGCCGGTGCCGCACCAGCCACAATCCGAACAACGCGAGCAGCAGACCACCCACGCCACCTGCAACCCCGATCACCCCGGATTCGGTCAGCAGTTGCGCGAACAGCGCACGTCGCGAAGCGCCCAGCGCGCGGCGCACGCTCAACTCACCCGAACGGCGCAGGAACTTCGCCAGCATCAGGCCCACCGTGTTGACCAGGCACACCAGCAGGAATCCGAACGCCAGCCAAGCCTGCAGGCGCACATCCCTCGGCACCACGCCGTTGTAATCGAGCCACTGCATCAAGTTGTCGAGGCGCACGTTCGGCGCGCGCTGGAAGCGGCCCAGCGCCTTCTGTTCTTCCGCGTAATGGATCAGGAACTGCTTGTACGCCGCGGCTTTCGCCGGGCTGTCCAGTTCCACCCAGAATTGCAGCCACACGCAAGTTGCCGACGGATACATGCCGCCCGCGCCGCCCGCGCCGTTGCCCCAGCAGTCGCTGGAACCGTTGTGGTCGAAGTGCAATTCCAGCGCGGTCTGCAATGGCAGAAACACCTGTTCGTAATAGTTGTACGAGCCGGTGGTGAGGTCGTAGAAGTGCGGGTTCGGGCGCCAACGATCGAGCACGCCGACGATACGGAACGTAGTGCCGCCCATTTGCAACGTGCGACCGACGCTGTCGGCGCCATTGAACAACTTGTCATCGAGCTGGCGCGTGATCACCACGTCGCGCGCGTGCGCTTCGTCATCGGCGCCGGTCCAGCCATGGCCGTACAGGAATGGTGCGTCAAACATCGCAAAGAAATCCGCGCTGGTGTAACGCGCATCCACGTAGAACGGATCGAGCGATGAGGAACCCGGTTGGATGGGCACCGCGCCGCCGGTCATCAACGCCTGCCGATCGGCGCGTTTCGCGCGCAGCAGATTCATGCCGTCGATCAGGGTGACCTGTTCCGGCGGCATGCTGCCGGGCATCATGCCGCGCTGGTCCTGCGGGTCGATCTGCGGGTAATACAATTTGCTGCTCTTGCCCGGCAACGGATCACCCGACAGCACGTGCAACACGGTCAGCGTGGTCATCGACGCGCCGATGCCCACCGCAATCGCCACCACCATCAGCGCGGTGAGCGCCTTGTTGCGTTTCAGACTGCGCAATGCGAGGTCGAGGTAGTAGGCAAACATGTTATTC
>JBOHYV010000251.1:0-4370 GCA_050738135.1 Rhodanobacteraceae bacterium
CTTTGCCTGGTCTCCGCCGTAAAGCGTGGTGCGCTTGCTCCAGCCACCACACGCCACGATCTCATCGCTGTACTCGACGAGATAGTAGGTCTGGTCGTCGATCAGGGCCGTGTCAACGCCAAAGATGTATTTGACCAACACCCGTGCCTGTTCTGGCGTATAGAACCCGCGACTCAGCTCGACTCCGGATCGCCGGATCAGGATGTTCAGGCGATCGATATCGCCGTGATCGGCGGTTCTCAAGACCATGTCTTGCTTCATCGGTGGATTTTATGCATGAGTCGAACGGTTCCGACACGGCGTCCGTTCCAGGGTGATATCAGGCGCGCGGTTGATTCGTCGTGTGATCGTCTTTGCCACGCGTGGGGACAGGCGCCGATTGGCGAACAGCATGTAGTGATCGAGCTGCTTCGCGTCGCGCAACTTCTTGATGCACGGGATTTCCTTGCCAAGCACGGTGTTCGCAGCGATCTTGCCGAAGAAGTCCGATTCGGAAGTGGCGGTTGCAGCCGTTGGTGTGCTTGGCCTGAACGATGGATGCCCAAAGCATCGCGTATTCAGTGCTGAGCGGCCGCGAATGATGGCGTTTCTCGCACCGGCAACGGCACGTTGCACACGCTGATCTTGCCGGCCTTGTAGTGAAACCATGCATCGGAACGATTGCGGCGCGATTCGATCAGTGCGGTGAAGGTGGGGGTGTCGGTACGCAGCTCTTCAAGGTGCATGCGTTGCGAGGGTGCAAGATCGGACCCCAGCCGTACGCGCAGGATTTTCGTCTGGTGCGCGGGATGCTTGTAGAAACCCAGCGGGCCCTTGCCACGCGGCAGGTCCGCAAGGTATTGCATGCCTTTGACGACGCGGCCGACCAGTGCGATGTTGCGGTCGAGGTGGCGGGGCGCCTGTCCGATCACGGCGTACAGTTCGGTGCCGGGCCCGGAATCGGGCGCGTTGTCGCGGGCGGCGCCGACCATCCCGTAGCAGTGCACCAGCCAGGTCTTGCCGGTTTTCGGATCGCGCGCGACCGGAAAGCCGTTGCTGAAACCGACCTCGGGCGCGTACACGTCGCCATCGGGAAGTTTGGTGAAGGGCAGGTTCGGCGCGATGTCGCGTTCGAATTCCGGCGCGACGGTTGGCTTGACCGCGCCGGTGGAACGCGGCGGGTGCTTCGGGTGCTCGGCTTCGGCGGCCGGATCGCCCCACTGCGTGACGTAATCATCCTGTACGCGCAGGATCGCGAGGCCGTCCCAGTAGTGTTCGTGCGTCAGCGTGCGGATGTTCTGCGCGTGCAGCGGCGCGTATGCGGGATCGAGTTCGATCACCACGCGGCCTTGCGGCAGGTCCATGTAGAGCGTGTCGTTCGGGTTCAGCGGGCGCCAGTCTGAAGGTTTCGATGCCTTCAGGATTTGCTGCATGGTCGGAGCGGACTTGGTCGTCGACGCAGGCGCTGCCGCCAAGGGCAACGCGGCGGCAAGCAACAGCGCAGCTGATACGGTCCAAACGCGATGAAACGTCATGGCGTGATCCCCGTGGCTTGGTTGAATCGCCGGATTATCCACGATCGGTAGGGAAGCCGCTTGCCTGTCGTTTGCACGCGTCAAACGTGGAGGGAAATCTCTATTTCACCGGCATGCCGGCACTGGCGCCGGGATCGGCACCGATCAGGTGCAGGTCGGCGCCGCCGGTGCCCGCCGAAAGGATCATGCCCTCGCTGATGCCGAAACGCATCTTGCGTGGCGCGAGGTTGGCGATGAACACCACGTTGCGTCCGACCAACTTGTCAGGTTCGGGGTAGGCCGCCTTGATGCCCGAAAAAATCTGCCGCTTGCCCAGTTCGCCGGCATCCAGTTCGAAGCGCAGCAGCTTGTCGGATCCCTCGACGAATTCGCACACGAGTACTTTGGCGACACGCAGGTCGAGCCTGGCGAAGTCGTCGATGCTGACGGTTTCGGGACTCGGGACTCGGGACTCGGGACTCGCGGGAGTGGATTGTGGGTTTGGTGTTTGTGTTGCGGCACTCGGCTGCAACGATTCCCTGGAGGTTTCGATCATGGCTGTGACCTGTTTCGGATCGATACGGGTGGCGAGCGGCTTGAACGGATTGATCGCGTGGCCGAGCAACGGTTCCAATGCAGCGTTGAAACGCGCGGGCACATCATCGAGGAAGGCGAACGCGCGCGCTGCGGCGGCCGGTACCGCGGGCGCCAGCCAGATCGTCAACAGCCGGAAATAATTGAGTGCCAGCGTGAGCACCACGTGCAACTCATCTCGCCTGGATGTGTCCTTGGCCATTACCCATGGTGCGTGATCGGCGATGTAGGCGTTGGACTCATCGGCAACTTCCATGATCGCGCGCATCGCCGCCGCGTAGTCGCGCGACTCGTACAGCGCGGCGCAGGCCTTGAGTTTTTGCGCGGCGACTTCGTAGCGTGCGCGCTCCGCGTCGGGCAACGCATCGGCGAGCTTGCCGTCGAAATACTTGTGCAGAAAGCCCGCGCAGCGGCTGGCGATGTTCACCCACTTGCCCACGAGATGCGAATTGACACGCTCCTCGAACGCTTTCAAATCGAGATCGATGTCGGTCAATGTCGGGCCCAGCATCGAGGCGAGGTAATAGCGCAGGTAATCCGCGTCGAGGTGATCGAGATACGCGCGCGCATTGATGAAGGTGCCGCGCGATTTCGACATCTTGGCGCCGTCCACGGTCAGGAATCCGTGCACGTTCACGGCTGTCGGCATGCGCAGCCCCGCGCCGTGCAGCATCGCCGGCCAGAACAGGGTGTGGAAATAGATGATGTCCTTGCCGATGAAATGCACCATTTCGGCATCGGTGCCCGGTGCGAGGAAGCGTTCGAAATCGGCGGTCGTCAGCCCGGGCTTCTTGCCGCTTTCGCACAATTCCTTGAAGGCGGCGAGATAACCGATCGGCGCGTCTACCCACACGTAGAAATACTTGCCGGGTTGGCCGGGAATCTCGAAACCGAAATAGGGTGCATCGCGCGACACGTCCCAACTGCGCAGGCCGTCGGCGAACCATTCCTTCAGCTTGTTGACGACTTCCGATTGCAGGCGACCAGCGGCGCGGCGTTCTTCCAGCCACGACTTCAGCAGCGCTTCGAAATCGGCCAGCTTCACGAAGAAGTGCAGCGACTCCTTCTCGACGGGCCTTGCGCCGGATACAACCGAATACGGATTGATCAGGTCGGTCGGGTTGTAGGTACTGCCGCACACCTCGCAGGCATCGCCGTACTGGTCCTTCGCATGGCAAACCGGGCACTCGCCCTTGATGAAACGGTCGGGCAGGAACATCTGCCGCTCGGGATCGAACAGCTGCTTGACCGCCTTCGACTCGACATGGCCGTTCTTCTCCAGCGCACGCCAGATGCGATACGTCAGCTCGCGATTGGTGTCGGTATGGGTGCTGGAGTAATGGTCGTAGGCGACCCCGAAGTCGGCGAGATCCCGGGTGTGCTCGCGCGAGACCTGGCCGATCAACGTTTCGGGCGTGATGGCTTCCTTCTCCGCACGCAGCATGATCGAGGTGCCGTGTGCGTCGTCCGCGCAGACGTAGTGCACCGTATGCCCGGCCATGCGCATCGCACGCACCCAGATGTCGCTCTGGATGTGTTCGACGATGTGGCCCAGGTGGATGCGACCATTCGCATAGGGCAGGGCGCTGGTGACGAGGATTTCGCGGGGCATTGCAGGTCGGACATGCCGTTGGCAAACGGTCGCGGATTATCGCACGACGCGCCGACGTTACCCCCTTCCGCAGGAAGGGGGTCGACGCGAAGCATCGGGGGGATGACGTTGCAGGGACTGTGACTTCGACGTGACGCTCCAATCATCGTCATCCCGCCGCAGGCCGGACTGCGTGGGCAGGATGCCGGAGCGAACATCGGCGCAGCCGATGACCCGAAGGGCGAGCCGCGGGACTTGGCGAGCAATCCAAACGGCTTCTCCGCTTCCGATGCGGCATCCTCGCACGGGTTCCACTCGCCTCGGCGGCGAGCGGGCTACTTTCTGTTGCGGCAGAAATGTAGCCAAAGACCATTGCCTGGCATGACGGTTTCGGCAACGTCGTGTTGCCGAAACTTCCCTCGGTGCTCGCCGATCGCGCGCCGGCGCGAACTCGCACGTCCCTGTGCTCGAACATGCGCGCCTTGCTCGCGCGATCGGCTGTGCGCCGCGGCGTCATGCAACGGCGCGAGAGAGCTTCACTTCATTGACCGGCCATCCATGGCCTGTTACTTCGTGAGCCGTAGGCTCTACTGAATATGCCCTTGCTCCGCGATCCGTTTCATTCCTTTCAGCATCATCGCCCAGTTGTCGTCGGAATGCTTTTTGGCGTTTTCGTCAGGATTGTTGTCCTG
>JBOHYV010000252.1:0-4348 GCA_050738135.1 Rhodanobacteraceae bacterium
CGTCAGCGCATGGGTCAAGAGCAAAATGGATTCCGGCCTGCGCCGGAATGACGAGCAGAAAATGACGGGCAAAAATGGGCGAAGCTGACGTGCACGATTTCCGCGCCTTCCGCATCCACAACGACGACGCCGGTTACCGTGCCGGCATCGAGGGGATGCGCGCGGATGGACTGTCGCCCGGCGAGGTGCTGATCAAGACCGCCTACTCTTCGGTGAACTACAAGGACGCGCTGGCCGGCACTGGCAAGGGCAAGATCCTGCGCCGGTTCCCGTTGAATGGCGGCATCGACGTAGCCGGCCACGTGGTCGAATCCAGCGACCCCGCATTCAAGCAAGGCGACGCGGTGCTTTGCACCGGCTGCGGACTTTCGGAAACCCGCGACGGCGGCTATGCCGAATACGCACGTTTGCAGGCCGGGTGGGCCGTTCCCCTGCCGGCAGGACTTTCGCTCCGCGAAAGCATGATCCTCGGCACCGCCGGTTTCACGGCAGCACTGGCGCTGTACCGGATGCGGGACAACCGTCAGAAACCGGAGCTCGGGCCGATCGCGGTCACCGGCGCCACCGGCGGCGTGGGCATGCTGGCGGTCGATATTTTCAGCCACGCAGGGTTCGAAGTACACGCGATCAGCGGCAAGCCCGATCGTGCGGATTTCCTGAGGGAACTCGGCGCGCGCGAAGTGCTCGACCGCCGTGCACTGAAGCTCGGCAACCACGCGCTCGAATCGGTGCGATTCGGCGGCGCGGTGGACAGTGCCGGCGGCAAATGGCTGGCCCAGTTGCTCGCGTGTATCGCGCCCTACGGCAATGTTGCCAGCATCGGGCTTGCCGCCGACAGCAAACTCGCCACCACGGTGATGCCTTTCATCATCCGCGGCGTCAGTCTGCTCGGAATCGCATCGGCCGGCACCGCGCGCGGCATTCGCGAGCAGGTGTGGCAACACCTCGCATCGGACTGGAAGCCCGCGCACCTCGACGCAATCTGTACACACGAAACCACCCTGGAACAACTGTCGAACGTTTTCGACGCCATGCTCGCGGGGCGATCGTTTGGTCGCACGCTCGTAAGCATCAGCAATCCCGGTTGATCGAACCTGCTTCGGAAGTCGAGCGCAGCTTGTTGATCCGCGGATACTTTCACGAGGAGATTGCACGCCGACCTGCGTCGATTCCGCCGGGTCCCCGGCGTGGCACTCCAGGCCGCGGTTCCCTACAATGCCCACTTCCGTTGCGGGGAGTGTCGCATGGCACGCATCCTGATCGTCGACGACTCGCCTTCCCAACTGGAGGGCCTGAAACGCATGGTGGAGAAGTTGGGCCATCAGACCCTGACTGCCGTGGATGGTGCCGCCGGCGTGGAAGTTGCCAAGCGCGAAAAGCCCGATCTAGTGCTGATGGATGTGGTGATGCCAAACCTGAATGGCTTTCAGGCAACCCGCGCCATCTCCAAGGATCCTGGTACCTCGCACATTCCAGTCATCCTGGTGACCACCAAGGAACAAGACACCGACAAGGTCTGGGGCATGCGTCAAGGCGCCAAGGCTTACATCACCAAGCCGGTCAACGAGCCGGAGCTGACGAAGGTGTTGAGCGACAATCTGCCGAAATGACGGCGGTCGTCCCTGATCGCTGTGTAGCCAGACGCGCACCGAAGTGAGGCGACTTGTTTCGGGCAACACCAGAACGGCCTTCCGTGGCCTGACGACAACCGTGCGATCGTCCGTGATCGCTGTGTAGCCAGACGCGCACCGAAGTGAGGCGACTTGTTTCGGGCAACACCAGAACGGCCTTCCGTGGCCTGACTTTTCACAACAGCAGCTTCGAATGGACCCTCCGCAGCATCGCTATCTGCGCGGATCGAATCCCTCGAACGCTTTCTCGAACGCCTGATAGGCAGCTTTCGTCTTGTCGCTGTCGGCCGTGGGAATCTGGATCAGCAAGTTGACGATCTGATCGCCCGGCGCCCTGCCCGGCATGCCCCGGCCTTTCAACCGCAGCTTGCGTCCGCTGCGCGAGCCCGCCGGAATCTTGAGCTCCACGTTGCCCCCGAGCGTCGGCACCGGCACCTTGGCGCCCAACGCCGCCTCCCACGGCGACACGGGCACTTCGACCTCGATGTCGCGGCCGTGCAGCTTGAACTTCGGATCATCGCGCACCTGCACTTCCAGCAGCAGGTCGCCGGATGGCCCGCCGTTGTAACCGGGCTCGCCCTGCCCGCCCAGGCGGATCACCTTGCCCGGCAGAATGCCGGCGGGGATGTTTACCTCGAGTGTGCGCTCGCCGGTTGCGTCGCGCAGACCCAGGCGCTGCTTGCCGCCCGCATACGCGGTGCGCAGGTCGATCTGGACACCCGCGCGAATATCATTGCCGTGCATGGGCCCACGTTGCGCATGCCCACCGGCGCCACGTGCGCCAAACAATGATTCGAAGAAATCGCTGAAGCCGCCGGCATCGTCACCGAACCCGCGCGGATCAGAGCTACGGAACTCGAAACCTCCCGGCGCTTGCTGCTGCCACCCCGGCGGCGGCCGAAACTGATCGCCGCCACGATAGCCACCCGCGCGCAGGTTGTCGTAGGCAGCACGCTTCTGCTTGTCGTGCAGGACCTCGTAGGCTTCGCTGATGGCCTTGAACTTGTCCTCGGCACCAGCCTCCTTGTTCTTGTCGGGGTGATACTTGCGCGCGAGCTTGCGGTACGCTGCCTTGATCTCGTCGTCGCCGGCGCCCTGCTTCACGCCGAGGGTCTTGTAGTAGTCCTGGAACTCCATCAGGGAACCTCTGAATAAGCTACTGCGTTACTCGCCACATCCCTGTGGCTCGCCCTTCGGGCCGCCTGCGGCGTTCAAATCAGCAGTCCATGCCGATTTAGTCGTCAGGGCGCGCGCCGGCGGTGCTCGGAATGCTCATGTACTGACGTGTACACTCCGGTTCCTCCGCTTACTCGCCACATCCATGTGGCTCGCCCTTTCGGGCCGCCTACGGCGTTCAAATCGGCAATCCTGCCGATTTAGCCGGCGTCGCGCACCCTGACTTCGCTCGCGACGCTTCTTCAGAGGTTCCGGCCCAAACAACAGTCAACACGAAAACCCGCGGCGGATTGCTCCGCCGCGAGTTGCGATTATGACGCAACCGTGCGTCGTTCCGCGCGCCGTGTGACGCTTACGCGACTTCGATGTCGATTTTGCGCGGCGCGGCTTCCGGCCGCTTCGGGATTTCGATTTCCAGCACGCCATGCTTGCCGGTCGCGCGGATGGCGTCCGCATTGGCGCTGTCCGGTAGGGCAAAGCGGCGATGGAACACGCCATGCGTGCGTTCGATGCGGGTGTACTTGCCGTCTCCATCCTTCCCGGCCTTGCGTTCGCCGCGGATCGACAGGACGCCCTTGTCCATGTTGATCTCGATGGCTTTCGGATCGACGCCCGGGATATCGGCTTCGATCACGAAACGCTTGTCTTCTTCACGCACGTCTACGCGCGGCGCCCATTCACTCGCCACCACGCCGGACTGCTCGCCGTCGGCCACGTCGAACAGACGGCCAAAGGCGCGGCTGACCTCGCGCGGGAAATGGCCGGCGCCCGGCCAGTAAGCAGAACGTTGAATATACATGCTGCACTCCTCAAGATGATTGGCCATGGTCGGCCACTGGTCCGAAGTATGGGCCGGCAACGCACTTTCAAGTCCGGCTGGCAGCCCACTGGAGTACGATGAGCGGCCACCCCTTACGGAAGCGTCCATGACCATCCAGATCGGCGATCGCCTACCCGCCGCCACCTTCGCCGTGCTGCGCGACGGCGTGCAGCAACTCACCACCGACGATGTGTTCAAAGGCAAGAAGGTGGTGCTGTTCGCGGTGCCCGGCGCGTTCACGCCCACCTGCTCGGAACGGCACCTGCCTGGCTACGTCGAGCATTACGGCGATTTCGAAAAGCGCGGAATCGATGTCGCCTGCATGGCCGTCAACGATGCTTTCGTGATGAAAGCCTGGGCCGAACACCGCAACGTGCCCGAAGGCATGCTGATGCTGGCCGACGGCAACGGCGACTTCGCCAAGGCGCTGGGCCTGGAATCCGACTCCAGCAAGTACGGCATGGGCATTCGCTCGAAGCGCTTCGCGCTCTATGCCGACGACGGCGTAGTCAAGGTGCTGCATGTGGAAGCACCGGGGGAGTTCCGGGTTTCAAGCGCCGAGGCGATGCTGGCGGCGATCTGATCCGCGTAGCCCGGATGGAGCGAAGCGCAATCCGGGACGCTCTCGCAAGTCATCCCGGATTGCGCCGCTACGCGGCTTCATCCGGGCTGCGCTCGATGACAACGCTGAAATTCGCAGCAAGTAGCAAGTAGCCCGGAT
>JBOHYV010000253.1:0-4312 GCA_050738135.1 Rhodanobacteraceae bacterium
GCCCGGAATGACCAAACTTTCTTGTCATTCCGGGCTCTGCCCCGCTCGCCGTCGCGGTGAGCCCCGGAATGACCAAACTTTCTTGTCATTCCGGGCTCTGCCCCGCTCGCCGTCGCGGTGAGCTCCGGAATGACCAAACTTTCTTGTCATTCCGGGCTCTGCCTCGCTCGCCGTCGCGGTGAGCCCCGAAATGACCAAACTTTCTTGTCATTCCGGGCTCTGCCCCGCTCGCCGTCGCGGTCAGCCCCGGAATGACCAAACTTTCTTGTCATTCCGGGGCCGCGCGTAGCGCGGAACCCGGAATCCAGCTTTTGAACAAATGGGTGCGCGAAAATCGGGTGTCGATTGGCTACCATGTGCTGATGCGCCAGCCGACGATTTACATCCTTGCCAGCAGGCCGCACGGCACGCTTTACGTCGGCGTGACCTCGGATCTGATCAAGCGCGTATGGGAACATCGGCACGATGCGGTAGATGGCTTCACCAAGCGGTACGGTGTGCATCGATTGGTGCATTTCGAGCAATTTCGGTCCATGGCTGACGCCATAGCCCGGGAAAAGGAACTGAAGAAATGGCGCCGGGCATGGAAGGTGGCGGAAATCGAAAAGGGTAATCCGGAGTGGCGTGACTTGTGGCAGGAGATCAACGCGTGACGGATAGTCCACCTGGCAGTTTGAAAGCTGGATTCCGGGTTCCATCGCCAATGAAGCCGGCGATGGCCCCGGAATGACCACGAAATTTTCTAGTCGGCGGCTTCGGATTGATCACGGGCAATTTCTTCATTCCGGGGCTGTGCCCGCAGCTCCATGCGGCAGAACCCCGAACCCGGGTTTTCAGGAGAATTGGCGACCATGAGGCAACGCGGAAGATTCGCATGACAACCAAAAAAGGCATCGTCCTCGCCGGCGGCTCCGGCACGCGGCTGTACCCGGTCACGCAGGCCATCAGCAAGCAGCTGTTGCCGGTGTACGACAAGCCGATGATCTATTACCCGCTGTCGGTGCTGATGCTGGCGGGGATCCGCGAAGTGCTGGTAATCAACACGCCGCACGAACAGCCGCTGTTTCACCACCTGCTGGGCGACGGTTCGCAGTGGGGCATCGACATTCAATATGCGGTGCAGCCGTCGCCGGACGGGTTGGCGCAGGCGTTCGTGATCGGGCGTGAGTTCATCGCGGGCGATCCGTGCGCACTGGTACTGGGTGACAACATCTTTTTCGGCCACGGTTTCACCGAATTGCTGAAGCATGCTTCCGCACGCTCGCATGGCGCCACCGTATTCGGCTACCTGGTACGCGACCCGGAACGCTACGGCGTCGCCGAATTCGATCCGACCGGGCGCGTGATCGGACTGGAAGAAAAGCCGGCGAAGCCGAAGTCGAGCTATGCGGTGACCGGCTTGTACTTCTACGACGAACGCGTGTGCGATTTCGCGGCGGGATTGAAGCCGTCCGCGCGCGGCGAACTTGAAATCACCGACTTGAACCGCTGTTATCTCGATGACGGCTCGTTGATGCTGGAACAACTCGGCCGCGGCTATGCGTGGCTCGATACCGGCACCCACGAATCGATGATGGATGCGGGCAATTACATCGCCACCGTCGAAAACCGGCAGGGCGTCAAGGTGTGTTGCCCCGAGGAGATCGCCTACCAGCACGGGTGGATCGATGCGGTGCGTGTGCGTGAGCTTGCCCGGCCGCTGGCGAAAACCGGCTACGGGCAATACCTGTTGCGGTTGGTTGGCGGTTGATTTTCCCCGGGCAAGAGCTGGATTCCGGGTTCGACCCTTCGGGTCGCCCCGGAATGACCGGTGCGTTTTTTGCGGGATCGGCGCAGCTGTCGTAGCTTTCTTTCGTCATTCCGGGGCTGCAATGACCGGTGCGTTTTTTGCGGGATCGGCGCAGCTGTCGTAGTTTTCTTTCGTCATTCCGGGGCTGCCCGCTCTGCGGGTAGAACCCGGAATCCAGCTTTGTTGCGGTTGCGAGCGCAACATCGGTTAACAGGTAAGGACGTATGACCCAACAATCCCACCTCAAACGCATCGACACCAATCTGCCCGGCGTGTACGTCATCGAACCCGCCGTGCATGGTGATGCGCGCGGTTATTTCTATGAAAGCTTCCATGCAGAAAAGTACGCGGAGCTCGGCATCCGCGCGCGCTTCTTGCAGGCGAATGTCTCGCGGTCGCTGCAGGGCGTGCTGCGCGGTTTGCACTACCAGCAGCCGCATCCCCAGGGAAAGCTCGTATCGGTGTTGGAGGGTGAGGTGTACGACGTTGCCGTGGATATCCGTCGCGGTTCGCCGACATTCGGCCAATGGGAAGCCGCGATGCTGACCGCCGGCAACCATCGCCAGTTGTGGATTCCGGAAGGCTTCGCGCATGGCTTCTGCGTGGTCAGCGAGGCCGCCACCTTCATGTACCAGTGCACCGCACTCTACGATCCTGCCGCCGATTCGGGTGTGCGCTGGAACGACCCCGCGATCGGCATCGACTGGCCGGTGGCCGAGCCGACGTTGTCGGCCAAGGATCGACAATCTCCATTCCTGGCCGATGTGCCTGACGACAAGTTGCCGGTGTTTGCAGGGTAGGGCGGGCAATGCCCGCCGGGATTGTCGAGCGCGGGATCGGCGGACGATGTCCGCCCTACACTCCATGGGTATAACCTGGCGATCAACTCGGCACGACTCGATGGGCGAAGCGACAAAAATCCTGGTCACCGGCGCGAATGGACAGGTGGGGCACGAGCTGTTGCGTGCACTGGTGGGAGTGTGCATTGATTCGCCGGAAAGCCATCCCCCTCGGTCCCCCTTCGTTCCGAAGGGGGAAGAAAAACATCCCCTTCAGAACGAAGCGAATCGTGTGGCGGCGCGGGAGGATGTTCACCGCCTTCCGCAGGAAGGTAGTCGCGCGGCAGCACGGGAGGATGTTCACCCCCTTCCGCAGGAAGGCAGGCGTGTGGCAGCGCGGGAGGATGTTCGCCCTCTTCCGCAGGAGGGCAGTCGTGTGGCGGCGCGGGAGGATGCTCACCCCCTTCCGCAGGAAGGAAGTCGCGCGGCGGCGCGGGGGGATGTTCACCCCCTTCCGCAGGAGGGGGGTCGCCGCGAAGCGGCGGGGGGGTGTGATGCGCCAGCTCGCGAAATCATTCCCGCCACCCGCAGCGGCGAATGCTCTTCCCCTCTCCCTCCAGGAGAGGGTGGCGCGCAGTGCCGGGTGAGGGTCCGCAATTGCGAGGCGTTGGACCTTGCCGATCTCGACGGATTGCGCGCGGCGCTCGACCGCATCGCGCCGGATCTCATTCTCAACGCTGCCGCGTACACCGCGGTCGATCGCGCCGAAGACGAACCGGACCTTGCGCAGCGCATCAACGGCGATGCGGTGGGCGTGATCGGCGAGTGGGCCGCGCGCCACGACGCGCGCGTGGTGCATTATTCGACCGATTACGTGTTCGACGGTAGCGCGACGCGCCCGTACCGCGAGGGTGACGCGACGCATCCCGTCAGCGCTTATGGTCGCTCCAAGCTCGCGGGTGAAATCGCCCTGCGCGCAACCGGCGCGCGGCACCTGATCTTCCGTACCGCTTGGGTATATGCCGCACGCGGAAACAATTTCATACGCACCATGCTGCGGCTCGGTGCCGAACGCGATGAATTGCGCGTGGTGGACGACCAGGTCGGTGCCCCCACGCCGGCGCGGTTGATAGCCGACGTCACGGCGCAGGTCGTGGCGCAGTGGTGCGGCGACGATGCGCCGACGCGTGACGGCACGTATCACCTTGTCGCGTCGGGGCAGACCAGTTGGCATGGATTCGCTCACGCGATTTTCGGGGCTGCGCAACGCACGGGCCTGCTCGCACGGGCACCGCACCTGCAGGCGATACGTACCGCCGACTACCCCACGAAGGCAGTGCGGCCCGCCTGGTCGGTGCTCGATACCACGAAGTTGCGCGACGCGTTCGACATTTCGCTGCCCGATTGGCAGGCCGTACTGGATGGCGTGATTGACGAATTGGCGGCTGCTGGATAACGGGAAGCCATCCCCCTGGCCGCGCTGCGCGCGCGTTCGCTTACTCGCGCCATCCTTGGCGCTCGCCCTTTGGGCCGGCTACGCCGTTCACGGCCGATCCAGTCGGCCGTAGCCGCTCCGCCCTTCACAAGCGAAGTGGGGAACCTGATTAGCGCTACATGTCAGCAAAAGAGAAAAGCCTCGTCATTCCGGGGCGGCCTGCGGCTTCATTGTAGGCCGAACCCGGAATCCAGCTCTTGTGGCACCAGTTGAGAATCAGAGGCTGGATTCCGGGCTCCGCCCGCAAAC
>JBOHYV010000254.1:0-4286 GCA_050738135.1 Rhodanobacteraceae bacterium
GATCGGGAACATCCCGCCAGCAGAAGCTGAAGCCAACTACTATCGGCAAAGAGCGGGTCTGGCCAAGGCGGCCTGACTCACACCAAACAGCCTCCGGGATTCCCGGGGCGGTTCAGGAAGAAAAGCGTGGCATTGCCGCGACTCACATCTTCCGGGGGAAGGACGGAACGAAGCGAATGCGCGCATTGCGCGCGGGGATGGCTCTTCGCAAGCGAAGGGAAAGCAGCATCAATCGTCGAGCACTTGGCGGCTGCCGAACGCATGCGCCAAGGTCCCGCGGTCGACATATTCGAGCTCTCCGCCCAGCGGCACACCGTGGGCCAGCCGGGTTGCACGCACGGCCGCCGCGTGCGCCAACTGTCCCAGCCAATGCGCGGTGGCTTCGCCTTCAACGGTCGGGTTGGTCGCGATCACCAGCTCTTGCACCTCGCCGCCCGTCAGTTTGCGGGTCAGCAGATCGACGCCAAGCTCCTCGGGGCCCATGCCGTCCAGCGGCGACAGCCGTCCCATCAACACGAAGTAGCGGCCGCGGTAACCGGTGGCCTGCTCCATCGCGAGCAGGTCGGCGGGGGTCTCCACCACACACAACTGGCTGGCGTCACGTGAAACGTTTGCGCAGATCGCGCATTCGTCCGTTTCGCTGAAATTGCGGCAGGACTTGCAGTGGCCGATGCGCTGCATGGCCTGTTGCAACGCCTCGGCAAGCAGCACGCCACCCTCACGATCGCGCTCCAGCAAATGAAACGCCATCCGTTGCGCGCTTTTGGCGCCCACACCCGGCAGGCAGCGCAACGCTTCGATGAGCTTGGCCAAAAGATTGGTGTTGGCGGTGGTCAAATTCGGCACCCGAAAACCGGGGTCAGAGTCACTTTTCCAGCAGTTCGTTCGCAAACGGCCACGCTTTTGGAAAAGTGACTCTGACCCCATTCAGAACGGCAGCTTGAACCCCGGCGGCAGATCCATGCCCGCGCTCATGCCGCCCATCTTCTGCTGGCTGGCTTCGGCAACCTTGTTGACCGCGTCATTGACCGCCGCGGCAACCATGTCCTCGGCCATTTCCGGATCGTCCGTGATCAGCTTGCGATCGATACGCACGCGACGGACTTCATGGCGCCCTGTCATCACGACTTCCACCATGCCGCCGCCGGCGCTGCCGGTCACCTCCAGCTTGGCAATCTCTTCCTGCGCGCGCTTCAGTTCTTCCTGCATGCGCTGCGCCTGTTGCATCAGTTGTCCCAGTTGTCCTTTCATGCCTGTTTACCTTGGGCCGGTGTCATCGTTCGTCTATGTATCGACATACATCTTCCTCACTCTTGCTTGCCCTGCGGGCAAATGGCCAGCCTGCCTCGGGCCCGGGGGCGCGACCGTTTGGCGCCACGTTAATCGGCCCTGGGTCGAACGCTTTCGGGGATGATTTCGGCGCCGAACTGGCGCTGCATGTCGCGGATGAACGGGTCCTCGGCCATGGCGCGCTCGGTTGCGGCTTGTTCGTCGGAGCGTGCCCTGGCCGCGCGCGTCGCCGGGGTTTCCGCGACGGATTCATGCACCACACGGACGCGGATTTTGCGCGCGACCGCCAAACCCAGCTTGTCCTGCAGTTGCTTGAGTATGGCATCGTTGCAGAAAACCCCGTGTTCGGGTTTCAGGGCCAGCGTCAGCACATCGCCCTCGAACGACTTCGGCATCGCGTGCTTCGCCAGCAATCCTGCCGGACCGCCCAATTCCGCCAACCGGATCCAGGCTTCCCAATCGGCAAGACCATCGATGCGCGGCTCGGCCTCCGGCATTGCAGGCCCGGCCGGCGCAACGGCGACATGACTGGCCGATCGAGCTTCAGATGGTGCAACCGCAGAGGTTGCCTCGGCGCGCGGCCCCGCATGGCGTACGGGCGCCGTGCCCACTCGCGTTGCCTGCCCGACAGGCTGTGGCGCAGCCACGCTGGCGGTTGCACCGCCATGAAACGCCAACATCCGCAGCAGCACCATCTCGAAGCCGGCGCGTGCATCGGGCGCCAGCGGCAAATCGCGACGTCCGGTCAGGGCGAACTGGTACCAAACCTGCACGTCTTCGGGACCGACCAAACCCGCAAGCGAATCGAGCACCTCGCGTTCGTCCTCGTCGCCCTCGAAACCGGGCACCAGTTGCCGCAACTGGATGCGGTGCAGCGCAGTCGCGAGTTGCTCCAGCACCACCGCGAAATCAGGTGCCAGTCCCGCAATGCGATCGGCCTCGGCCATGAGGGCCGTGCCGTCGCCATCAGCCAGCGCGCGCAACAGGCTACCCACTTCGTTGTCCGCAATGGTGCCCAGCATCGCACGCACGTCGTCCGCGTGCAGCGTGCCGCCACCGTGGGCGATGGCCTGGTCCAGCAGCGACAAGCCGTCGCGCACGGAACCGTCTGCGCCGCGCGCGAGTTCCGCGATGGCGCCCTCGTCGAAGCCGATACCTTCCTCGCCGAGGATCATCCGCATTTGCCCCGCAATCTGTTCGGGCAGCAGGCGTTTGAGGCTGAATCTCAGACAACGGGACAGCACCGTCACCGGCAGCTTCTGGGGATCGGTGGTGGCAAGCAGGAATTTCACGTGTTCGGGCGGTTCTTCCAGTGTCTTCAGCAGGGCGTTGAAAGCACTCCTGGAGAGCATGTGCACCTCGTCGACCAGATACACCTTGTAACGGCCCTGCGCCGGCGCGTACTGCGCGTTTTCGATCACCTCGCGCACGTCATCCACGCCGGTGTTGCTGGCCGCATCGATTTCGATCAGGTCCACGAATCGTCCCGCATCGACGGCCTTGCAGATCGCGCACGCGCCGCAGGGATGCGCCGACATCCCGCGCTCGCAATTGAGCGCCTTGGCGAAGATGCGCGCGATGGTGGTCTTGCCGACGCCGCGGGTGCCGGTGAAAAGATAGGCGTGGTGTACACGTCCGGAATCGAGCGCGTGGGTCAGCGCCCTGACGACGTGTTCCTGCCCGACCAGTTCTTCAAACCGTTTCGGACGCCATTTGCGGGCAAGGACTTGATAACTCATGGCGCCCATTGTGCCAAGACCCGGCCGCGAGACCAAGCGGACACCGTGGTGAACGCACCATCATCGATGGTGCGGCCCCGCAACCCCTTCACAAACAACGGCTCGCCGGAAACAAGGCTGGATGGCATTGCCACCCGGCCTTGCGAAGCTCCTGCGATTCGGCAGCGCAACGACGCGCTATTTCGCGGACACGATCGGTTTACCGTCGGCATCCAGCACCTGGACCGGCCCCAAGCCAAGGGCCCGCACCGACTTGCCGACCTTTGACAGGTCGCCCACGATGACCCAGGTCAGGTGGCCGGGTTGGATGACTTCATCAGCCGCGGCCTGCACCTGCTTGTCGGTCAAAGCCTCGATCGTCGGCTTGAGCCGGGTGACGTAGTCATCCGGCCGGCCATACAACGTGATCCCCTCAAGGGCCGAGAGCACGGCACCGATGGTCTGGTACTCACCCGGCATCGCGTGGATCCACTGGTCCTTGATATTCCGGATCTCGGCCGTGGTCAACGGCTTGTCGCCAATCACCGCCTTGGCCTGCTTGGCGATCTCCTCCACCGATGGGGCGGTCTTGTCGGTTTGCACCGGCGCATACATCAGGAACACACCCGGCCCGCGGTCGCACCCGTGCACATCGTAGGTGGACCGAAAAATGGCGGCGGCCCCGCCAGCGCGTCTCCGGCGCCCGAGTCGACCGATACCGTTGCTGCCTTCCGGCCCTGGCGGGATTTTCGATCTATCGTCGCGGAGCCACCGACGGGGCCACCATGACTGAAACTGCTCGCATCATCCCTGATGCTCGCCCCTCGCTTTGCTCGGGGCCGACCTTCGGTCGTCCAAATCGCTCCCGGCGATTTTGTCGAACCCGCGGGCTCTCACCCGCATCCATGCATCTCCTGATTTTTCTGAAAAGTGGCGGAGAGGGCGGGATTCGAACCCGCGAAGCGGGGTTTAGCCGCTTACACACTTTCCAGGCGTGCTCCTTCAACCGCTCGGACACCTCTCCACATTTGTTCTCATCCCGCCCGCGGGCGGGATATGCTCGCATCATCCCTGATGCTCGCCCCTCGCTTTGCTCGGGGCCGACCTTCGGTCGTCCAAAATCGTTCCAGACGATTTTGTCGAACCCGCGAAGCGGGGTTTAGCCGCTTACACACTTTCCAGGCGTGCTCCTTCAACCGCTCGGACACCTCTCCACATTTGTTCTCATCCCGCCCGCGGGCGGGATATGCTCGCATCATCCCCGATGCTCGCCCCTCG
>JBOHYV010000255.1:0-4281 GCA_050738135.1 Rhodanobacteraceae bacterium
CCGATGCGCATTTCCACGCGATCTCGGCGGTGCTCTCGGGCCTTGCCGACGTACGCAAGGCGTTGGCCGAAGCGGAAGGACTGTACGCGCAGGGCCGTCGCAGCGTGCTGTTCGTGGACGAGGTGCATCGTTTCAACAAGGCGCAGCAGGACGCGTTTTTGCCGCACATCGAGCGCGGGGTGATCGTGCTCGTGGGCGCGACCACCGAAAATCCATCGTTCGAATTGAACTCTGCCCTCCTGTCGCGTTGCCGCGTGCACGTGATGGACGCCGTGGGCGCCGACGCCATCGTCGTCGCGTTGCAGCGTGCGCTGGGCGATGATGAACGCGGCCTCGGTGGCCTGCATCTGCAGGTCGATGACGATGCCTTGTCGTTGATGGCCAAAGCAGCCGACGGCGACGTGCGCCGGGCGCTGACATTCCTCGAAATCGCTGCCGAACTCGCGTACGCCGGCCGCATCGACGAAGCCACCCTGCAGCAGGTGCTGGCCGATCGCACCCGTCGCTTCGACAAGGGCGGCGAGCAGTTCTACGACCAGATTTCGGCGTTGCACAAGTCGGTGCGTTCGTCCGATCCCGACGCTGCGTTGTACTGGCTGGTGCGAATGCTGGACGGCGGTTGTGAGCCGGCGTACCTCGCGCGAAGAATGGTGCGGATGGCAGTCGAGGATATCGGTCTTGCCGACCCGCGCGCGTGGCAACTGGCATTGCACGCTTGGGACACCTACGAGCGGCTCGGTTCGCCGGAGGGCGAGCTTGCGCTCGCCGAAGCGGCGCTGTATCTCGCGGTCGCGCCCAAGAGCAACGCGGCTTATGCCGCCTACGGCGCCGCCCGCGCCAACGTTCGCGAGACCGGCACGCTGGAAGTTCCGATGCATCTGCGCAACGCGCCGACCAAGCTGATGAAGGGACTCGGCTATGGCAAGGGCTACCAGTACGACCCCAACGTGGAAGGCGGCGTCGCGCTCGACCAGCAATGCCTGCCGGATGCGCTCGTTGGCACCGAATTTTATGCGCCGACCGCGAATGGCATCGAGGCGAAGATCAGGGAAAAGCTCGATGCGCTGAGAGAGGCAAGGGCGCGCGCACAAGGACGGCCCGAAAATTCTGCTTAACCATCGCTTCGGACGCTTGCTGTTTTTACCCTCTCCCCCGAATAACCTTTTATTCGGGGGAGAGGGCAGGGTGAGGGGCGGGACGTGTTGAGGTGCAAGGAGACGGGCGCAAATTATTGCGACAGCTCCCCCTCACCCCAACCCTGTTGCTAGACTCGGCAGTCCATTGCCTCGCCAAGCAACCCAGCCCTCAGCTTCATGCTTCGGGCGTTCGTCGACGCAGCCGATGCCATTCAAGGCATCGGCTAAGCGCGTCGGCTCACCCCAAGCGGGGGAAGCTGCTTGGGGGAGAGGGAGATGTTTGCGCTGCCGCTTGCGCCGCCGCGATAATCCACGTCTTTTCTGCCGCCTCAGGAACCTGCCATGCTGGATCCGGTTCTGCTGCGCACGCAACTCGCCGACACGGCCGCTCGCCTCAAGACGCGCGGCTTCGATCTCGACACGACTGCGGTCAAGTCGCTGGAGGCCGATCGCAAGCGGCTCGCGACCGAAACCCAGGCGCTGCAGGCGCAGCGCAATGCGCGTTCCAAGGCAATCGGACAGGCCAAGGCCAAGGGCGAAGATGTCGCGCCGATCATGGCCGAAGTCGCCGGCATCGGTGACAAGCTGAAGGACAACGAGGCTGCGTTGGCCGAGGTGCAGGGAAGGATTTCGGCGCTGGCGCTTGGCATTCCCAATTTGCCGGACGAATCCACACCGGTCGGCAAGGACGAACACGACAACGTCGAAGTGTCGCGCTGGGGCACGCCTCGTGCGTTCGGCTTCACCGTCCGGGACCATGTCGAGCTCGGTGCGCGCCACGACTGGCTGGATGGCGAGGCGGGCGCGAAACTGTCCGGTGCGCGGTTCACTGTGCTGCGCGGCCAACTCGCGCACCTGCACCGCGCGCTGGCGCAATTCATGCTGGACCTGCATGCCGGTGAGCACGACTACACCGAATGCAATGTGCCGCTGCTGGTCAATGCCGAAACCATGCAGGGCACCGGGCAGTTGCCGAAGTTCGGGGAAGATTTGTTTTCGACTGCCGTCGGCGATACCAAACGTTACCTGATTCCGACGGCGGAAGTGCCTCTGACCAATCTGGTACGCGATTCGATCGTCGAAGCGGACGCGCTGCCGATGCGCATGACTGCGCATACGCCGTGTTTTCGTGCCGAAGCCGGTTCCTACGGCAAGGATGTGCGCGGGATGATTCGTCAACATCAGTTCGAGAAAGTGGAACTGGTGCAGGTCGTCGAGCCGTCGAAATCGTGTGATGCGCTGGAAGAACTGACCGGCCACGCCGAGAAGGTACTGCGGAAACTCAAGCTGCCGTATCGCAAGATGGCCCTGTGCACCGGCGATATGGGGTTCGCGGCGGCGAAAACGTACGACCTGGAAGTCTGGTTGCCGTCGCAGAACACGTATCGGGAAATTTCCTCGTGCTCGAATTGCACCGACTTCCAGGCCCGCCGGATGCAGGCGCGCTGGCGCAACCCGGCCACCGGCAAGCCGGAGCTGGTGCACACGTTGAACGGTTCGGGCCTTGCCGTCGGTCGTTGCCTGATCGCGGTGATGGAGAACTGCCAGAACGCCGACGGCTCGATCACGGTCCCCGAAGTGCTCCAGCCGTACATGGGCGGTGTGGGTACAATTGCATAGGCTCGGCGCCCCGCTCGCGAAGGGTGTCGCGGGCTGGCTGACGCGCGGGGTTGCTGAGCTTGCGCGGCAGGGCATCCCCCCGATGCTTCGCATTCGCGCTTCGCGCGCGTTCGCGTCGCTCCGCCTTTCCTGCGGAAGGGGGTGAGCGGTTCGGATGTAGAGGTGGCCGAGTGGTTGAAGGCACCGGTCTTGACTGCGGAGGCAGGACGCCGGAGCGAACATCGGCGTAGCCGATGGCCCGCTGGGCGAAGGACAGGATGTCCTGAGTCAATCCGGCGGAGTGCGTTTGAAGTTCGGAGGGATGGCAGAGTGGTCGAATGCACCGGACTTGAAATCCGGCAGGGGCGCAAGCCCCTCGTGGGTTCGAATCCCACTCCCTCCGCCAATCCCCGATCGTCATACACTGTCATGCATATCCTCTGCGGGTGGAGTGTGTGATGGGCGACGAGCGCAAGCCAAAGATCGAACCCTATCCCGGCCCCGCCGGGGGCTGGGGCTCGATGAAGTCGGTCAAGGTGATCCTGCAGCGCGAGAAGGTGCCGATCCCCGCGACGGTGAAGGAGTTGTGGCGACAGAACAAGCCGCGCGGCTTCACCTGCGTGTCGTGTGCATGGCCGCAGCCCGAACATCCGATGAAATTCGAGTTCTGCGAGAACGGCGCCAAGGCCAGCGCGTGGGAACTGACGTCCTTGCGCACCACGCCGGAGTTCTTCGCCCAACACACCTGCACCGAATTGCTGGGCTGGAGCGATCACGACCTCGAACAGCAAGGGCGCCTCACGCACCCGCTGCGTTACGACCGCAGCACGGACAAGTACGTGCCGTGCAGCTGGGACGAGGCATTCACCGCGATCGGCAACGAGCTGAACCAGCTCGATCCCAAATCGGTGGTGTTCTATGCATCGGGCCGCGCCTCGCTGGAAACGAGCTATCTGTATGCGTTGTTCGCGCGTCTGTACGGCCACAACAATCTGCCGGATTCATCCAACATGTGCCACGAGGCCACCGGTGTCGCGCTGCGCAAAAGCATCGGCTCCGCGGTCGGGACCGTGGTGCTGGACGATTTCGCTCAGACCGACTGCATTTTCTTTTTTGGCCAAAACGCCGGTGTCACCAGCCCGCGCATGCTGCACGACCTGCAGAAGGCGGCGAAGCGCGGTGTACCGATCGTGGTATTCAACCCGTTGCGTGAGCGCGGGCTCGAGCGCTTCACCAACCCGCAAAGCCCGATCGAGATGCTGGCGAAAAGCGAAACGCCGCTGGCCACGCAATATCTGCAGGTACGCGCCGGGGGCGACATCGCGGCGATCACGGGCCTGTGCAAGAGCCTGCTGGCGCTGGATGACGCGGCCCAGGCGCGGGGTGATCACAACCTTCTTGATCATGCGTTTATTGCGCAACATTGCCATGGTTTCGAGGAATTCGTGGCCTTTTTGGTGGCGCAGTCCTGGCACGATATTGAAGCTGCCTCAGGGCTGTCGCGCGAGGCGCTCGAACGTGCAGCGGCGGTTTACGCGAAGGCCAA
>JBOHYV010000256.1:0-4260 GCA_050738135.1 Rhodanobacteraceae bacterium
CAAGGATGGCCTCGACGAAATTTCGCTGGGTGGCGCCACCCTGGTTGGCGAATTGCGCGACGGCAAGCTGCGCGAATACGAAATCGAACCGGAGCAATTCGGCCTCCCGATGGCGTCCAGCCGCAATCTGCGCGTTGCGAATGCCGGCGAGTCGAAGGCGATGTTGTTGCAAGTCCTGGATGGCACCGACGGGGTGGCACGCAACATCGTGTTGTTGAACGCCGGCGCGGCCTTGTACGCAGCGGGAGTGGCCCTATCCATCGCGGACGGCATTGCGCGCGCGGGCAACTCGATCGACGACGGCTCGGCACGTGCAAAGCTGGACAAATTCGTGCAAGCAACCCGCGAGCTTGCCGATGCCGAGTCCCGAGCCCCGGGTCCCGGGTCCCGCAGCTCGTGAACGACATCCTGAAGCGGATTCTGGCCCGCAAGCGCGAGGAGATTGCCGAACGCAAATCGCGCGTGCCGGTCGCGGAATTGCTCACCCGCAATGCGCCGGCCCCACGCCGGGGCTTTGCGGCGGCCCTGCGCGCGCGCATCGGGCAAGGGCGTTCGGCGGTGATCGCCGAGATCAAGAAGGCCAGTCCATCGAAGGGGCTGATCCGCGCCGACTTCAATCCCGCCGTGATCGCACGCAGCTATGCGACCGGTGGCGCCACCTGCCTGTCGGTGCTGACCGATGTGGATTTCTTCCAGGGCAGCGATGCGTACCTGCGCGACGCGCGCGACGCGTGCGCATTGCCGGTGTTGCGCAAGGATTTCACCATCGACACCTATCAGGTGCATGAAGCACGTGCGATCGGGGCCGACGCGTTGCTGCTGATCGCAGCCGCGCTGGACAACGCAGTGCTGGTCAACCTGCACGCGCTGGCATTGGAATGCGGGCTGGACGTACTGGTCGAGGTGCACAATGCAGTCGATCTGCAACGCGCACTGATGTTGACCGGGCACGCCTGCACGCTGATCGGCATCAACAACCGCGATCTGGGCAGTTTCGAAACCAGCATCGAAACCACCCTGTTGCTGAAGGAAGACGTGCCGCCCGATCGCCTGCTGGTTACCGAAAGCGGCATCGCTTCGCACGAAGATGTCGCGCGTCTGCGTGCCGCAGGCGTGCGTGCGTTCCTGATCGGCGAGACCCTGATGCGTGCGGAAGATCCGGGCGCAGAACTTGCGCGGCTTTTCACCGAACGCTGATCGGGAATGCAGGTCGGGGTGTGCCCGGTTTCGCGGTCCGCCGATCCACGGCACACTCGCGGTTGGCGGCGAGGTTCATCAGGCTGATTCCCCCGGGGACATGACGATGCGGAACTGGTTTCCTTACGGACTCGATGCGCCACCCGTGGTGCGCAATCTGGCGCTCGCGGCACTCGCATGCTGGTTGCTGTTCGCGCTTGGCTTCTCGAGCATATTGCCGATCAAGATCACGGGATTCGAGTGGCCGGCATTGGCCTTGACGCTGGGCGCGCTCTCGATGATCTGGAGCAGCCGCTACGGCAAGCTCCGGCGGCGTGAGCAATTACTTGACCGCTTGCCGTGGCGGGGCGACGAACGGGTGCTGGACATTGGTTGCGGACGTGGACTGATGGCCGTGGCGGCCGCGCGGCGTGTGCCGCACGGGCGCGCCATTGGCGTGGACATCTGGCAAAGCGAAGACCTGAGCGGCAATGGTCCCGATGCGGTGGCGGCCAATGCAGCGCGCGAGGGCGTGGCCGATCGTGTGGAAACACGCACCGCCGACATGCGCGAACTCCCTTTCGATGATGCGTCCATCGATACGGTCGTTTCGTCGACCGCGATCCACAATATCTACAAGGTCGAGGGCCGCACACGCGCCCTCGATGAAATCGTGCGCGTGCTGAAACCGGGCGGAAGGGTCCTGATCGACGATATCCGGCATCTTCCGCAATACGCTGAGCACCTGCGTGGCGCGGGTTTCATCGTGGGTTTGACGCGGGGTGTCGGAAGCTGGTTCTGGCGTGTCGTGAGCTTCGGCTCGCTCGCGCCCGGAAGCTTGACGGGCCGAAAGCCCGAAGCCTGATTCCCGAATGGTCCGGTTCGGCGGGCGGGAACGCCGCGTCGCGACTTACCTCGTGCCGCGCACCACGATGGTCTTGCCGGACACGTCGATGCCGCCGTCGTCCTCAAGCTGCTTGAGGACCCGACCGGCCATCTCGCGCGAGCACCCGACAATGCGCGAGAGTTCCTGTCGCGAGATGCGGATCTGGGTTCCGTCCGGATGGGTCATCGCGTCCGGTTCCTGGCACAGGTCCAGCAAGGTACGTGCGATCCGGTTGGTGACATCCAGGAAAGCCATGCGGCTGACCTGACGCGAAGTGCGCAACAACCTGTGGGTCAGTTGCAGGCCGATCGCGAAAAGGATGCGCGGGCACTCTTCGTGCAGGGTTCCCTCGAACAGGTGAAACAGCTTGTCGTAGCTGATCTCGGCGAGTTCACAGGGGGTGCGGGTGCGGATCAACACCTCGCGTTGGGCCTGCTCCACAAACAGGCCCATCTCGCCGATGAATTCACCGCGGTTGATATAGGCGAGGATCAGCTCGCGGCCCTGGTCGTCCTCGCTGCATACGGTGACCGACCCGTCGATGACGTAAAACAGCGTGTTGGCCGGGTCGCCGGGCCGCAGGATGGCGGTCTTGCCGGGGTAGCGGCGGCGATGGCATTGCTCCAGCAGCCGCTGCATGGAAGCCGGGTCCGGAGCCAGCGACGCGGGCGCTTTCGAACGCTCGTACACCTGCTGGAGCAAATAGCGCAATTCAGACATGATTTCCCTGCGTCACGTCACGGTGCCGCTGCGAGTTTACACGGTTGCCGGGAATGTGCCACATCCCGGGTCAAGCCGGCCGGATGAAGCTGTTTGGAGGATTTGGAGGCCACCTCAAAGGCCATGATGGCCGAACGCTTCGGGCCTTGCCCGGTCCGCGCGCGCACTCGATGTCGGCGTGCATTGGAGCGGGGAAAGCGCGCGCCGTGGTCGCCCATTCACGACGCTTGCCCGGGGATGCGTTGTCGGCCGCTTTCCCGCATACTTTGTTTCCTTCCAGAAATGCCAACCCACGCGTGGCGGACATACCGCCCAATGCGCGTCGCTTCCATAACCCCGAGGACACACTGCCGTGGTCAAGCCGCTGCCCCGCTTGAAGCTGCAGGGGTTCAACAACCTCACGAAGGCGCTCAGCTTCAACATCTACGACATCTGCTACGCGGTCACCAGGGACCAGCGTGACCGCTACATCGATTACATCGATGAAGCCTACGATGCCGATCGCCTGACCCAGATCCTGACCGACGTGGCCGACATCATCGGCGCCAACATCCTGAACGTGGCACGCCAGGATTACGACCCCGAAGGCGCATCGGTAACGATGCTTATTTCCGAGCATCCGCTGGTCGACAAACTCGGCAAGGACGTGATTTCGGATGCGGTGGTGGCGCATCTGGACAAGTCGCACATCACGGTCCACACCTATCCCGAGACGCACCCGCACAACGGCATCGCGACCTTTCGGGTCGATATCGACGTCGCGACCTGCGGGGTGATCTCGCCGCTGAAGGCGCTGAATTACCTGATCGACAGTTTCGAGTCGGACATCGTGACAATGGATTACCGGGTCCGCGGCTTCACCCGCGACATCCACGGCAAGAAGCACTACATCGATCACAAGATCAACTCGATCCAGGACTATCTGGCCAAGCACATCCGCCAGAAGTACGAGATGTTCGACGTCAACGTGTACCAGGAGAACATGTTCCACACCAAGATGCACGTGAAGGATTTCGACCTCGAAACCTATTTGTTCGAGGCGCACGCCGAGGACTTGTCATTCAAGGATCGACAGCGCATCGAGTCGCTGCTCAAGCGCGAGATCGAGGAACTGTTCCACGGACGGAATTTGATGTGATCGAGGGGACCGGGGACAAGGGACCAAAAGCCGGAGAAGCATGGCGACTGTCGCCGACCGAATCTGACGGCGACCTTCGTGCGATGGAGCCCCGCATCGCACCGGTCCCCGCGGGTAGCACCGTTACTTCGAATGAAATCGTGCGATAAGCCGTCCGCTGGTACCCGGTGACTGCCGCAGCGCTTAAGCTCGTCCGGTCCCCGGTCCCCGGTCCCCGGTCCCCGGTCCCTGGTCCCGCTTCACGCCCGATACGCGACCGCCTTCATTATCGCCGATGCGCCGCGCATCAGCGTCGGGATCGGTCGTGGAAGGCTGGCGCCACCCCGGGCCAAGGCGTTGT
>JBOHYV010000257.1:0-4254 GCA_050738135.1 Rhodanobacteraceae bacterium
CGGCTGCGGTGTACTGGTCGGGCCTCACCGGCGGCTGGGTGTTCGATGATTACCCGAACATCGTGGACAACGCGGCCATCCACATCAAACCGGGGCATTCGACGCTGGTGGCATGGGTGGACGCAGCGCTGTCATCGCCCGCCAGTTTTTTGCATCGGCCATTGGCGTCGATCACGTTCGCGCTGAACTGGATGGCGGGCGGGGGCGACCCATGGCCGTTCAAGCTGACCAACGTGATCATCCATTTGATCAACGGCGTGCTTTTGTTTTTCATGCTGCGCGCGTTGTTGCGGTTGCTGGCGTGGCGACATTCAGGCTTTTCGTCATTCCGGGGCGACCCGCAGGGCCGAACCCGGAATCCAGGTTTTGCAGTTTCGACTCGAATGAAAAGCTGGATTCCGGGTTCTGCCGCTGGCTCCGCCACCGTCAGCCCCGGAATGACGAGGGTGGGTGACACCGGACCCTCACCCGCCCCGTCGGGGCACCCGCTCCCGAAGGGAGCAAGGATGGGTGTGGGCGGGCCTGAAACCAACGCAGCACCGACCCATCCCCACCCCAGCCCTCCCCTTGAAGGGGAGGGGGTTGGCGCAGGCGGTTCGCCCACTGCACGCCTGCAGAACCCCGACCCTCCCTTTGAAGAGGAGGGGGTTCGCGCAACTCGCTTTCCGTACGTCGACGACGCAGCCGCGACGCGCTTGGCGTTGATCGTCGCTGCCGCGTGGATGCTGCTGCCGATCAACCTGATGGCGGTGCTGTATGTGGTGCAGCGCATGGAAAGCCTGTGTCAGGTGTTCGTGCTGGCAGGGCTGTGGGCGTACCTGCACGGGCGCTGGATGATGCTGACCGCCGCCGACGAGCGCCGCGACCGGCGCGGCTTCGCGCTGGCCGTCAGCGGCATCGTGCTGGGCACCTTGCTGGGGCTGACATCCAAAGAGACCGCGGTGCTGTTGCCGGTGTTTGCGTTTCTGGCGGAGATGGTGTTGCTGCGGTTTGCACGCGGCAGGACCAACAGAAGCTGGATTCCTGGTTCCATTGCCGATGAAGCCGGCAATGGCCCCGGAATGACCAACAATACCCAACCAGTCGCTGACCATTTCGGCGCTGCCCATGACGCCGCACCCGACGGCGGTATACCACAACCCCCTCGTCATTCCGGGGCCGCGCGCAGCACGGAACCCGGAATCCATGCTTCACGCGTTGACAGGCGCATCCTGTGGCTGTTCGTGGTCACGTTGTTCATTCCCGGGGTGCTGGGGTTCGCCTGGCTGATGCGCAGCGCATTGCGCTCCGCAACGTGGGCCGGACGCGATTTCACGTTGGGGCAACGGCTTCTGACCGAACCACGCGTGCTGGTGGATTACCTGCACTGGACGCTGTTTCCCAACCCGGATGTGTTGAGCCTGTACCACGACGAGATCGTGAAATCGACGGGTCTTTTGACGCCCTGGACGACACTCGGTGCGATGCTGCTGCTGGCAGCGTTGATCGTGATCGCGGTGTGGTTGCGCAACCGCCGGCCGCTGGTGTCACTCGGCATCGGCTGGTTTTTCGCGGGCAATCTGTTGACCGCCACCATCGTGCCGCTGGAATTGGCGTACGAGCAGCGGATGTACTTCGCTTCGATCGGCGTGCTGCTGGCAGTGGGCGCGCTGCTGCTGGGCCTGCGCTGGCGCATCCGGCTGCCGCTGTTGCGCGGGCTCGTCGTCGTGGTCGCGCTGCTGGGGTTCGGCACGATCACGCATCTGCGCGCCAACGAATGGTCCAACCCGCTGCGGCTGGCCGTGGCCGAGGCAAACCGTCATCCGGAATCGGGGCGCGCGGTATACGAGGCCGGCCGGCTGCTGTTGATCGCCTCGAATTACGAGCCCGGCAAGGTTCTGGACGAATCATGGAAATACCTGCGCAAGGCCGCCGCGATACAGGGTTCGTCGGCGCTCCCTGACCAGGCCATGATCATGATCGCGGACCACGAGCGCCAAGGCCAGGACACGGAATATTGGGATTCGATGATCCACAAGTTGCGCGATCAACCGACCCGGCAGGAAGACATTTCCGCGCTGATTTCGCTGACCAACTGCTACGCCAAGGGCGGCTGCAAGTTCGACCTGGCGCAACTCAATCGCGCCTATCAGGCAGCGATGTCGCGCCCGCATCCCATCGCCCGCCTCGATGGAGCGTATGCCGACTTCCAGCGCGACATCCTTCACCACAGCTGGATTGCAGAAACGTACCTCGCGCGTGCAGTCGCAGGCGACCCCGGCGAGCCCGCGTATCGGGTCGATCTGGCCGCGCTGTACGCCCAGCATGGCGAAACCGAAAAGGCGCTGGAACAGATCGATACGCTGCGCCGGATGAACTTTGCCGGGCGTTTGGACGGAGAGATCGCGGCGCTGGAGCGGATGACGGAGCAAGGGAAAACTGTGGCTCCCTCTGCCAACTGAGTCGATTTGACACCAGCATCGTTCCGAAGCATCATGATGCCACGTTATTGATGCTTTTGCTGTCATGCGAACCACCGTCACTCTCGAATCCGACGTGGAAGCCCTGTTGAAACGGGCGATGCGCGAGCGCGGCATCACCTTCAAGGATGCCGTCAATCAGGCCGTGCGTGACGGGCTGGGCAAGCGCCCTGAAAAAGTGCCTCCGTTCAAGCAGCGCACCATGCACTTGGGACGCCCGCTGGTGGACCTGACCAAGGCCTTGGCACTGGCCGATGAACTGGACGACATAGACCACGGTTGGCTACCGCGGCAATGAAAATGCCCGACGTCAATGTGCTGGTGTATGCGATTAATCCCGATTCGCTGCATCATGCACCCGCCCGTCGCTGGCTGGAACAGGCATTCCGCGAACCGGTCGGAGTCGGGTTTGCCTGGAATTCACTGCTCGGTTTTTTGCGTCTTACGACCAAACGAGGTGTCCTGCCCACGACACTGTCCGTGGAAGACGCACTGCGTTTCGTGGACGAATGGCTTTCATATCCCCATGCTCACATCCTCAATCCTGCGGATAACCACGCGACCGTGCTCGGTCGCCTGCTGATCGGCGCGGGCCGCGGCGGCAACCTTGTCAGCGACGCGCACCTTGCTGCCATCGCCATCGAGCACGGTGCGATCCTGGGTACGTTCGACGCCGACTTCGAGCGCTTCGCGGGGCTGCGATTCGAGCACCTTGCGGCTGACGCGGTACATGAAGACAGCCTTACCCGTCTCAAAGGCTCAGTGTTGCGTTTTGATGACCCATTGTCCCCCGTTGACAATGGGGGACACCCGAACGCGCGGCCAAAGCGAAAACGGCAAAAGCGCTTCCGATAATCACCAGGTCTTGTCCATATCTACCTACACGCGCCATCCGCCCCCGCCACTCCGCAAGTGCGCAAAATGCTTATGGACCCCCCTCTGCCATGAGCCTTCCCTTCCTGATTTTCGGTTCGCCGCTGATCGAGCAGGCGGAGATCGATGAAGTCGTCGCCTGCATGAAATCGTCGTGGCTCGGGACTGGGCCCCGGGTGGCGCAGTTCGAGCGCGATTTTGCGGCGTATCAGGGTTTGCCACCTTCGCAGGTCGCGGCGGTGAATTCCTGCACCGCGGCGCTGCATGTCAGCATGGTGGCGGCGAGTCTCGAACCCGGCAGCGAGGTGATCACCACGCCAATGACGTTCTGCGCCTCGGTCAACGCGATCATCCACGCGGGCTTGACGCCGGTATTGGCCGACGTCGATCCGGCAACACAATGCATCGATCCGGCCGCGATCGAAGCCGCGATCACACCACGTACCCGCGCGATCCTGCCGGTGCATTTCGCGGGGCGATCATGCGAGATGGATGCGATCATGGCGATCGCCGACAAGCATCACCTGATGGTGATCGAGGATTGCGCACACGCGATCGAGACCACGTACCACGGCCGCAAGGCCGGCAGCTTCGGCGACTTCGGCTGCTTCAGCTTCTATGCCACCAAGAACGTGGTGACCGGCGAAGGCGGCATGATTGTCGGCCGTGACGAAGCGCATGTCGCGCGCGCGAAAGTGCTGGCGCTGCACGGCATGAGCAAGGATGCCTGGCACCGTTTCGGTGACCAGGGTTACAAGCACTACCAGGTCGTGGAAGCGGGCTTCAAGTACAACATGATGGACATGCAGGCCGCGATCGGCATTCATCAGTTGGCACGCGTGGAACGCAACTGGAAACGTCGCGAAGCCGTGTGGAACCGTTACATGGAAGCTTTCGCAGAGCTGCCGATCAGGCTGCCCGC
>JBOHYV010000258.1:0-4235 GCA_050738135.1 Rhodanobacteraceae bacterium
CATCGAGTCGGCGCCCGACGAAGAGCGACGTGGCGGCGTAGGCGAGCATCAGGATCGCGAGCAGCAGCCCCGCGCTGCCCTCGGCCCCGAACCCGGCGATGGAAATGCCGCGGCGGTCCACGAGCAGGACCAGGGTTGCGAGCAACAAGCCCTGTACCGAAAAGGACACGAGCGCTGCATAAAACCAGATGCCCGCCAGCCGGCGCTGGCGCAGTATCGACAGCAAGCCGCTCATCGAGGTGCCCGCCGTTGCATCATCAGCGTGCACGGGGCGTCCGCGCGGGATACCGGCGAGCGCCGCGAAGCCGGTGCCGACACTCAGGATCAGCGCGGCGAGAAACGCCGCGTCGGCGGAAAAGAATTCGGTCACGAGTCCGCCCAGCACCAGCCCGCCCGGCACGCCAACGCTGATGGCGCTGCGTGCGCGGGCAACCAGGCGGCCGCGGTTGGAACCGCTGCTCGCAGCCAGCACGGCCGCGACAGCGCCGACGAACAGCAGCGATGAGCCGGCACCCCAGACGAGGCGCCCGGCAAGGAACCACGCCGCGGGCGCCGCGAAATGCAGTGCGGCGATGTAGCCCAGTGTTCCCACCCCTTCGATGAACAGTCCGGACGCGATCACGCCGCGCCCGCCGAACCGGTCCACCAGCACACCGGTGAGCGGATTCATGCCGATGCGCACGATCCGGTTGGCGGCAAGGATGATGCCGACCATGAGCGCCGACAGTCCCATCCTCAATCCCAGCGTCGGCAGGATCGGGAACACCACGCCGCCGCCGATGCCGCCGAAGAACGCCATTACCGCGATGCGCCAACTGAGCAGGGACGCTCGGCGCCCGTCGTCGGACGCGTATCGATTCACCTTCCGATTATGACGCGCGGCATGGATCGACGCGCTTCAGCACAAACGGAGGGCGAGAGCGCCGCGGCGGGGCGGGCGCCGCTTCACGGTGTCCGCCGCTGTTGCCGACCTGCTGCGACCGGCCGGTGATTGTCGTCGCGCTCACCCTAGCCGCGTTCGCGCAGCCACGCTTGCACGACCTCGCCCTGCATCGGTCTGGCGAAGTAATAGCCCTGCGCCTGATCGCACCGGAGTTCCGCCAGCACCTGCGCCTGCGCTTCGTTCTCCACGCCTTCGGCCACGGTGGTGAGGCTCAGCTCCTTGCCGAGTCCGATGGTGGTCGCGACGATCTTGCGCACCTCCTCGGAAGCGAGCATCGCCCACACGAACGACTTGTCGATCTTGATTTCGGAAAACGGCAATTGCGCCAGTTGCACCAGCGTGGAATAGCCGGTACCGAAGTCGTCGATGCTGAGCTGGAAACCTTTCAGCCGGACGCGCGTGAGGATGTCGAGCAGCTCGGCCGTGCGCCGGGTGGCGGTGGTTTCCGTCAGCTCCAGGATGATGCGGGCAGGATCGACTTCCGACAAGGTGCATCGCTCGTGCAGCAGATCGGTGAATCCGACGTCGGTCAGGCTGCTGCCGGAGATGTTGATCGCGAGTTCCAGCGCACTCCCGTGTGCGACTTCGGTGAACCATCCCAAAGCCACTTCGATGACGCGAGCGGTCAGCAGGTCCATGTTGCCGGCCTGCTCGATCAGCGGCAGGAACCGGTCGGGCGGCAGCAGGCCGAATTCCGGGTGCTGCCAGCGCACCAGTGCTTCGACGCCGGCGGGCCGGCCGCTGGCCAGATGGACCTTCGGCTGGTAGTGCAGCACGAACTGCCCTTCGTGCAGCGCGGACGCGATCTGGCCGCACAACACCGCGTGGTCCGTTTCCGTGATGGCCTCGGGAAGTGATCGGGTGCCGGCTTCCGCATCCAGCAGCGCGCGCAATTCCGCCGGCTTGAATGGCTTGGGCAGGATTCCGGTGATGCGCAATCCGCGTTCGATGCCGACGCGCTGCGCCGATTCCAGCACCTTGGTGCCCATCCCGCTGGTCATGATGATGTTGGCGCGACATCCGCTTGCCGCAAGGCTGCGCAGTACCTCCACGCCATCCATGCCGGGCATCAGCAGGTCGATGATGATGTGGGTGGGATCGAAGCGCGTGACATCCGCGAAAAAATCCTCCGCCGATCCCGACGTGCGCACGGCGAAGCCGTGGCGCCGCGCGGCGAATGCCACCGTTTGCGCGACCGTCGGTTCGTCATCGAGAATGAGCAGCCGTCGGGAGTCCAGCGCGTCCATCAGTGATTGCCGCCCTTGGGTGGATCCTCGGCGAGTACCGCACGCAGCTTGGTCGCCAGCTCGGGTTTGCGGTAGGGCTTGTGCAGCAGGCTGATGCCGGGATCGACACGCCCGTGATGGACGATCGCGTTCTCGGTATAGCCCGACGTGTAAAGCACGCGCAGTCCGGGTCGCAGCGCGCGCGCGGCCTTGGCCAGTTTGGGGCCGGTCATCCCGCCGGGCATGATGACGTCGGTGAACAGCAGGTCACAGGGCACGCCCTCGCGCAGCAGCTTCAGGGCCTCCGGGCCGTTGCACGCGGCCGCGACGCGGTAGCCGAGCGTCTCCAGCAGCTTCATGGCGTGCGCACGCACCAGGTCGTCGTCCTCCACCAGCAGGATCTGCTCGCCGCAGCCGCTGATGTCTTCCCGCTCAACAACCGTGACGGGTTCGATTGAGCCCTGGGCCTGGCGCAGGTAGAGCATCACCACCGTGCCGTGGCCGAGTTCCGAATAGATGGCCACGTGCCCGCCGGATTGCTTGACGAACCCGTACACCATGCTGAGGCCGAGGCCGGTGCCCTTGCCGCGCGGCTTGGTGGTGAAGAACGGTTCGAACGCCCGCGCCGCGTCCGCGGCGCTCATGCCGGCCCCGGTGTCGGAAATCGAAATCTGCACGTAGGCACCGGGTACGACATCCACCCGTTGCTCGGCGTAGTGTTGATCCAGGAACACGTTGCGGGTTTCGATGATCAGCTTGCCGCCGCCGCCCATTGCGTCACGCGCATTGATGCACAGGTTCAGCAGCGCTGATTCGAACTGGGCCGGATCGACCGATACCATGGCGACGTCGTCCGAGGGTTCCACCGCAAGCTCGATGGTCTCGCCCAGGGTGCGCCGCAGCAGGTTGCGCATGCCCTCGATCAGTTCACTCGGGCGCACGGTCCTCGGTTCCAGCGCCTGCCGCCGGGCGAATGCGAGCAAATGATTGGTCAGCTCCGCGCCGCGTTCGCCGGCGGTGCGGATCATTTCCACCAGCGGCAGTGCATCCTGCCGGTCCGTGAGGTCCTCCGCCAGCGTGTCGGCATTGCCGACGATCACGGTGAGCAGGTTGTTGAAATCATGCGCGATGCCGCCGGTGAGCTGTCCGATCGCTTCCAGTTTCTGGGATTGCGTCAGGCGCTGCTCCAGTTCCACGCGTTCGCTGACATCGGTGTGGATCTTGAGGACGCCGATGGGCTGGCCGCCCTCGTTGCGCAGCAGCGTCCAGTGTCCGTCCACGGTAATGATCTTTCCACCCGCCGTCGTCTGGCGAAGGCGCCCCGACCACTCGCCTTTCTCGAAGACCTCCGCGTCGGCAGCCTCGAACGCCGCCGGATCGCCTTGGGCGACGATCTCCTCCACCGGTTTCCCGATCGCCTGCTCGCGCGGGATGCCATAGATCGATTCGGCGGCCTTGTTCCAGTAGCGGATGCGGTGATCGAGGCCGCGCACGAAGATCGCGTCCTTGGCCCGATCGAGCAGCATCGCCTGTTCGCGCAAGGTGTCCTCACGTCGCTTGCGGTCCGACAGGTCGGTGATCGCGCCGACGATGCGGGTCGCGTGACCGGCGGTGTCGCGGAGCACGAATCCGCGGTCGTAGACGAATGCATAGGTGCCATCGTGGCGCCGGAACCGGTACTCGCAGGCCCACTGTTCCGCGTCGCTGTCGATGACCTCGTCCATGCTGCGGGCGATCTGCGCGCGGTCGTCCGGGTGGATGCGCGCGCGCGCCCATTCCACGGTCGGTTGCACCTCGTCGGGCGGGATCCCGAACAGCCGCTGCAATCCGCCGTTCCACCAGATGGCGTTGTCGGCGACATTGCGATCCCAAACCGCATCCTCGGTGGCGCGCGTCACGTAGTCGAAGCGTTCGTGGCTCAGGCGCAACGCCGTCTCGGTACGGGTTCGCTGGGTGACGTCGTTGGCAAGCACCAGCCGCGCCGTCTTGCCGCGGAACACGATGTCGTCGGAGGTGATCTCCACGTCGATCAGCGCGCCGTCCTTCTTTCGATGCCGCCAGGTTCC